>SIAG01000254.1 GCA_009691925.1 Planctomycetaceae bacterium | reverse complement strand
CGCCCCTCCGGCTCGTACCGGTGGAGGCCTGGCGCTGGTGGCCGCCAGCGCCATGGTCTTTTTGGTGGTCCTCCTCTCCCCCGGTGCCGCCCGGGCCGAGGGGCATGAGGATCTGCGGGCGACGCTCGATGAAGTCCGTGCCAGGCATGACCTCCCGGCACTCTGGGCAGGGCGTTTCCACGCTGACCGTCGGCGGGTGTTCGCGGTCAGCGGCGTGCGGAAACATGGCGAAGTCGATCCGGCCCGCCTCGATGATCTCGTTCACATCGGATCGTGCACCAAGGCGATGACGGCCGTGCTGATCGCTCGGCTCTGGACCGCCGGGAAGCTCTCCCCCGATACGACGCTCGCCGAGTGCTTCCCCGAGGTCCGCGGAGCCGAAGGGGGTGCGCTCGCCACATCGCGGTGGGGCAGCGTGACGATCGATGATCTTCTCCGACACACCAGCGGCGCTCCGGCCAATCCCGATTGGTGGGCCCTCCATCGCGCTCATCCCAGCGACCCGGTCGCGGCGCGGCGCGGGCTCCTCGAATGGCTCCTCTCCCAACCCCGCCCGGCCGAGCCCGGCTTTCTCTATTCGAATGTCGGCTACGCCCTCCTTGGCCACATCGTTGAATCGATCGAAGGGAAGCCGTGGGAAACACGCATTGCCGACGAAGTCTTCCAGCCGCTCGGGCTGACGACGGCCGCCTTTGGCCCCCTGCCCCCGGAGGGCTCGACGGGAGCCTGGGGGCATGTCGTTCGTGACGGTGTCATCGCGCCGGTGCGGATCGACAATCCCCCGCCGCTGGGCCCCGCCGGGCGCGTCCATCTCTCGATCGAGGATTGGTCGCGCTTCGTCCTCGCCTTCACCGCCGACAGGAGGGAGGGCGACCAACCACGTCTCGGCGTGTCGCCCCGCGACTGGGCCCGCTGTCTCGCGCCCCGCGACGGGGAGCACTATGCCGGCGGATGGGGGCTCCATGAGCGGGCCTGGGGGGGCGGGCGCGTGCTCTCCCACTCCGGCTCCAACACCACCTGGTATTGCGTCGCCTGGGTGGCCCCGGGGCGCGATTTCTGTCTCCTCGCGGCGACCAACAGCGGCGCCCCGGCGGCGGCGGCAGCGTGCGATGAGGCGGTCTCGGCCTGCCTCGATCCTCGGCTGCTCCCCTTCGACGACACCGCGGAACGTCGCTGAAGGGGGCGGGGACTTGCGGCCCCGGCAGTGAGCGGGTCGATTGGGGGCCTCCCGGGGTAGCCGCCGACCGCCAGCGCCGTCCGAGGAGTGTGATGGGAAGGAGTCCTGCCGATGCCCCGCCGTGCCTCTGCCAAGTCTTCTCCAGCCGAGGCCGGAATCGTCTCCGCAGCTGCGGCGCCGTCGGCCGAAGCCACCCACTCGGCAGCGCCGGCGGCTGCCATCCCCTCAAACACCCTTCTCGAAGGAGACTGCCTCCAGTCGTTGGCCGGTCTCCCGGACGGCTGCGCCCATCTGGCGTTCGCCGATCCACCGTTCAACATCGGCTACGACTACGACACCTACGACGACCGCCGCTCCGCCGACGATTATCTGGGGTGGTCGAAGCGTTGGATGGGGGAGATCGTCCGTGTTCTGCGACCCAATGGCACCTTCTGGCTGGCGATCGGCGACGAATACGCCGCCGAGCTCAAGGTGCTGGCGACGCGGGAGCTGGGGCTCACCTGCCGCAGTTGGGTGGTGTGGTACTACACGTTCGGCGTCAACTGCCGGCAGAAGTTCAGCCGGTCGCACGCCCACATCTTCCAGTTCGTCCGCGATCCCGCCGCCTTCACCTTCAACACCGAGGCGATCCGCGTTCCGTCGGCGCGGGAGCTCGTCTATGGCGACCGCCGCGCCAATCCCAACGGCCGTCTCCCCGACGATACCTGGATTCTCCGGCCCCAGGACCTCCCCGAGGGATTTTCCGGCGACGAAGATACCTGGTACTTCCCCCGTGTCTGCGGGACGTTCAAGGAACGCTCCGGCTGGCACGGCTGCCAGATGCCGGAGCAACTCCTCGGCCGGATCATCCGGGCCTCGAGCCATCCCGGCGACCTCGTTATCGATCCCTTCGCGGGGAGCGGCACGACGCTCGCCGTGGCCTCGAAGCTGGGGAGGCGCTACCTCGGCTGCGAGCTCTCGCCGCAGTATGCCGCCCGGATCCGCCAGCGGCTCGCCTCGGCGCAGCCGGGGGAACCCCTCGACGGCGCGGCGGAGCCTCTCAAGAGCGTTCCCGCCACGAGCGAAGGGCGCCGTCTCGGTGAGCGGCGGGAGATGAAAAAACCGGGAAAACGCCCGAGTAAGGGGACCCAGCCGCGTTTGTTTCCCACCGATCAGCCATGATTGAGGGGCCCGGAATCGGGAGGGTTCACCCTCCGGATACCCGCGCCGCTGAGGAGGGCCACGGATGGCAACGTCGAAGTCGCGACGCACGGCGCAAGACAAGGCAGTGCCCCCGCCGGCCACAAAGCCGGACGACCGGTCACCGCCGCCAGCCGCGGGGGGCATCACCGCCGCGCCGGCCGACGGCGGGCTGTCGATCGACCGACTCGCGCGGGCTTTTGCCTCGATGATGGGGGTGGCCGATCCGTATGGTGGCACCACGCCGGCCGACGGGGATGCCGGTGTCGAGGTCGATCCCTCGCCAAACCTCGACGAGGATGATTTCGGGTCGGGGGAGCATGATTCCACCTGCCGGGTCAGCCCGGCCACGATTCTCGAGGCCCTCCTCTTCGTCGGCCTTCCCGGGGGGGCTCCGCTCGGGGCGAAGCGGGTCGCCACGCTGATGCGGGGAGTGCGTCCGCAGGAGATCGACGAGATCGCCGCCGACCTGGCCCGCCAGTACCGGGCGAACAACTGCCCCTACGAGGTTGTGTCGCTCGCCGATGGCTGGGTGATGCGGCTCCGCGAGGAATACGCCTCGCTTGGCCGTGTTATCGAGAGCCGGGCCAGGCTGGTGCGCCTCGACGCCGATGCCCTCGACGTCCTCGCCGTCGTCGCCTGGAATCAACCGGTGGCGCGGGATCGATTTGTGGAGCTCGGCTGCGACGCCTCGCCGAGCATCCTCCGGCTCCTCGTCCGCCGCGGGCTCCTCGAGTTGTCTCCGGGCGACGACGGCGCCCCGAGCTACCGCACGACGAGGAAGTTCCTCGACATCTTCCACCTTACGCGGATCGAGGATCTGCCCGAACCGGACGCCCCGCCGGGGTGATCCGGTCGTCAGCCCAGGGCCCGTCGCTGAGCCAACCAGGCCAGCGCCTCGGCCGTGGAGGTCAGCATGCCGTCGAGCTGCAGGGCCCTGATCCGAACAAGCATCTCCCCCAGAGCGGGTCCAGGGGCACAGCCGGCACGGATCAGTTCGTGGCCGCCGAGCAGCGGCGGCGGGTCGAGCTCGGCGCGGGGCCGCAGCAGGCAGGCAGTGGCCCAGGCGGCGAAATCGGCCCCGTGGCCGCTGACGGCGGCGCGGGCCCGGAGGAGGTCGCCCAGGCGCGGAGCGTCGCGATGGGCGAGCCAGGGCTGGAGGCTCGACCACGGCCGGTTCATGGGGAGCTCGTCGACGCTGCGGGGGGCGAGATCGTCGAGGGCAGCCCGCAGCCAGCAGGCGCCGTTCCCCTCGCGGTTGGAAAGCCGCAGCCGGGCCACAACGCGGGGAAGGGCCGCCCGCTCCCCGTCGGCGAGGATCGCCAGCGCCGCCTCGAGCGACGGCTCATCGAGGGCCTCGACGACGCGGGCCGAAAGCAACCAGGCAGAGTCGGGCCCGGCGGGCCCCTCCGGAGAAGCGAGCTCCGGCAGAACGACCGCCGCCAGCCGCGTCTCGGCGAGGAGCTCAAGCGCCCGGCCGCGTCCGCAGCGGGAGAGCATCGCCCGCAGTTCGGCGGCGATCCGCTCGGGGCTTACCGTGGCGGCCCGGGGGGCGAGCCGCTGGATCGCGGCGCGGGTCTCGGCGTCGAGCACGAAGCCGAATCCGGCCGCGAACCGCACCGCCCGCAGCATCCGCAGGTGATCCTCGCCGAAGCGAAGGGCCGGCTCCCCGATGGCACGAACGATCCCCGCCTCGAGATCGGCCCGGCCACCGACATGGTCGTGCACTTCACCTGTCCGGGGGTCCATGAAGAGCCCGTTGATCGTGAAATCGCGGCGTTTGGCATCCTCGGCGGCCGTCGAAAAGGTGACGCCGGCCGGGTGCCGGCCATCGGTATAGGCCGCGTCGGTGCGGAACGTCGTCACCTCGACCTGACCGCTCCCCCGCGGTCCGACGACGGTGATCACCCCAAACGCCGCGCCGACGGCGAGTGTCCGCGCCCGCCCGAACAGCGCGCGAACGACATCCGGCCTGGCCGAGGTGGCGACGTCGTAATCGGCCGGCGTCCGGCCGAGGAGCTCGTCACGAACACACCCTCCGGCCCACAGCGCCTCATACCCGTCGGCGCGGAGCCGATCGACGACGCTCCGCGCGAACTCCCTCGCCTCGACCGGATCGGATGCAATGGCTGCCATGGAGATTGTTAAGTTGACACGATTCCAGTTCGCTCATAAGCTACGAATAATTCTGGCTTCTGGGGTCGGTGCCCGAACTCTCCGCGATGTCTCCGCGTACGGAGACCGGTTACCTTGGGGTTGATGGGGTCTTTTTTCGATCGGCCGGGCAGTTCTCTGGCCATGGCTGGGATACCGCACGGCCCCACGTTCTTGTCGAGGCGTCATTCTTCATTTTTTCATGGCTGCCCTAATCGGGTGGAGGTGTTGTATGTCTGTCCGGACCACCGGTTCCCATCGACGCGGCTTCACGCTCGTCGAATTGCTCGTTGTGATCGCCATCATCGGCACACTCGTCGGGCTGCTACTGCCCGCTGTCCAGTCGGCCCGTGAGGCTGCCAACCGCAGTTCCTGCGGCAACAAGCTGAAGCAGCTCGGCCTCGCGATGCAAAACTTCCACGATTCCCGCAAGGCTCTGCCCGCTGCCTGCGATCGGAATCCATACACCGCGACGACGTTCAACACCGCCGAGGGAGCCACAACCCCGGCCGCGTTCAGCTACATCTGCCACATCCTCCCCTTCATGGAGGAGACGAACCTCTACAACACTCTCTCGGGGGCGACCAACCGTTTCCAACGTGGCTACACGCCGTTCGGACCGTCGACCGTCGCCAACGGCAAGCATCTGTCGACAACCGTTCTTTCCGGGATAATCTGCCCGTCCTTCGGTGGCCAGGGGTTTGTGCAGCCCCTTGCCGGCAGCAATTTCAAGTCGATCCTCACCAGTGCGGGCCCTTATCCCCAGATCGCGCTCACCAACTACAAGGTGATGGCCGGCATCGCCAGCCAAAGCCTGGCAGGAGGCTTCACCGCCGCGACGACCGACAATGGCGCCTGTCCGCTGAAGCCGGCCAAGTTCGCCAACGCCGACACCGACCCCTGCCCGCTGTTCGGCGTAGGATTCGCTTCGTTCGGCGACGGCCTGTCAAAGACTTTGTTTATTGCTGAGTCGAGGGAAGCCGGCAATGGCGCTTGGATAGACGGCATGCAGACGCACGTCACCGCGGCCTCCGACGACGGAACGTGCCCGATCAACACCAACGGCGTTTGGAGCCCCGCCATTTTTGGTCTGGGCTACGGTCCGACAGCGACGGCCACGGGACGGATCTGTCAGAAACTCAGCGGCCGCTGCCCGATCGGCCAGTCCGCTTGGGGCGCGTCAAGTGACCACTCCGGTGGCTTGGTGATGCACGGGTACGGCGACGGCCACATGGGCTCGATTGGCACCGACATCGATCCGGCCGTCTACTACGCCCTCGTCACCCGCGCCGGCGGTGAGACCGTCAGCGAGTGATCGGGTGATTGGTCGCTCGCGATTTCGGCAAACATCTGCCTGAAGCTGCGGCAGCCGGGGGGCCTCCCTCCGGCTGCCGCTTTTTTTTTGCTTCATCGGCCAAGGTGGCGTTGCCCGTTCCTCTTTGCCAAGGCATCCTTAACGCCATTTTGAGCCATCCCTCCCGGAGACGTTTGCGCGATGAGTGCCCCCCGCCCCGATGAAGTGCCCCTCGAGATCTCCCCTCCAGAAGCCGCCGCGATCCTCGCCGCCCCCACCGAGCCCTGTCTCCTTCTCGACTGCCGCACGCCCGAAGAAC
>SIAG01000253.1 GCA_009691925.1 Planctomycetaceae bacterium | reverse complement strand
CGACCAGGGGCAGCTGCTCCGCGTCGGCGATCTTCTCGTCGTCCAGTCGGAGCCGGGAGATGTCGTCCTCGTCGAGGCGACGCCGGAGGCTCACCGCGAAGTTGCCAGGCTTGCGGCCCTTTCCGACCAGACATGGAACTCCCCGGCGATTGCCGGCGACAGGCTTCTGGTGCGCAATGCCGTCGAGGCGGCCTGTTATCAGTTGCCGCTGCGGGCAGGTGCCGCTGCGGCGGATCACGCCGTGCCGGCAGGCGGGGCGTTGCCGGCCGCAGAGACTCCCCCGTCGGCCGAGCCTGCTCCCGAGCACGTCGAGGAGAAGCCGGCGGAATGACCGCCGGCGCCACTATGATTCCAAGCCCCGCCACGCTCGCCGGCCGGACGGCGCTGGTCACCGGCGCGACGCACGGCATCGGCCGCGCTGTGGCGCTGCGGCTGGCGGCCGCCGGGGCCGGCGTCGCGATCCACGGCCGCTCAGCGCCGGCTGCCGAAGACCTGGCCGCGGAGCTCGCCGCCCAGGAGCGCTTTGCCGGTCGGTTCCTCGCCGATCTCGGGGAGCACCTGGCGCTGCCGCGGCTCGTTGACGAGGTCACCGCGGCGCTCCCCGATCTCGACACGGTCGTTTTGATTGCCGGGGCCGACGTCCTCACTGGGGCCGCTGCGGCCTGGGGCTTCGAGCGGAAGCTCGACGAATTGCTGCGCGTCGATGTCACGTCGACGATGCTTCTCACGCGGGGATTCGGCCGGTGGATGAAGGCCCGCTGGGAGGGGGAACAGGTGGCAACGGGGCAGGCGCGCGGGACGATCGTGACCATCGGCTGGGATCAGGCCGAAACCGGGATGGAGGGGGATTCGGGGGAACTGTTCGCGGCGACGAAGGGAGCGGTGATGGCGTTCACGCGGAGCGTGGCCCGGTCGCTCGCGCCCGAGGTGCGTGTCAATTGCGTTGCCCCGGGCTGGATCCGGACAAAGTGGGGCGAAGGGGCGAGTGACGTCTGGCAGAAGCGGGCCGTCCGCGAGAGCATCCTGCGGCGCTGGGGGGAGCCGGCCGACATCGCCGCGGCGGTGGCCTGGATCATCTCCGCCGACGCCGCCTTCGTCACCGGGCAGGTGATCCCCGTCAACGGCGGCTTTCGGCGGGCGTGAGTGTGGTGGCTGCGCCGCGGCGGTCATGCCTCGTGTGAGCGAATGCGCCGCGATGACCGCAGACGGGCATCAGTCGCCCAGTCTCTTCCGTTTCAACGCTTTCTTGAGCTTCGTCGCTTTCTTGAGCTTTGGCGCCTTCTTGAGCTTTGTCGCCTTCTTGAGCTTTGGCGCCTTCTTGAGCTTTGTCGCCTTCTTGAGCTTCGTCGCCTTCTTGAGCTTCGTCGCCTTCTTGAGCTTCGTCGCCTTCTTGAGCTTCGTCGCAGGCGCGGGCTCCGGGATTGGCTCCGGGGTGGGGGGAATAGACCGCCGCTTCCGGGCTGCGGGCTTGGAGATGCGCTCGGAGGGCGGCGGCGTTGGCTCGTCGGTCGCCGTCCCCAGGTCGACTCCGAAAATCGACGCCAGATCGTCGTCGGCCAGGGCGTGGGTATCGTCGCCCCGGATCGCCCGCGACACCGAGTCCTTCGTGGCGGCGGCGATGAGCTCCCGTTGATCGACACCCCGCAGCAAGAATAACAATTCCGGTTGCGTGTCGAGCCGGTGCCCCACCGCATAGAAGACCGCGGCAAGATGTTTGCAGATGGCTGCTCCGTCAGGACAACTGCAGGCGATCGAGATCTCTCGTGGCGAGGGGAAAAGACCCTCCTGTGGCTTCACCATCCGCTCCATCACGCCGTCCGAGAGGCGGCCGGAGAGCAGGTCGAGCAACGACCCGATCGACGCCGCGCAGTCTTTCTTGACCGCCTGCCATCTGACCGGCGGGAGCGGGGCGATGGCGATCGCGACGTCATACACCATCGACCCAGCGACGATCGCCTCGATTCGACCGCAGGTGATGCGGAGATCGACGACCGAGCCATTGCGCACATACGTACGGCCGCGTGGGAGACGATTGCTGATGTCGCTGAAGCCCTCCAGGCTCTGGCACCACGACCGGCCCCAGAACGTCTTGGCGATGTCGCGGCCGACGATCCGCACCGGCTCGGGCGCGCGGCCGGCCGCGGTGGCCCGCTTGGCCGCG
The DNA here is from genome assembly GCA_009691925.1 of Planctomycetaceae bacterium. Taxonomy (GTDB): domain Bacteria; phylum Planctomycetota; class Planctomycetia; order Pirellulales; family UBA1268; genus QWOP01. The sequence continues at coordinate 4,003 of SIAG01000253.1, read as the reverse complement.
CGTTTTTCGGCGCGGGCGATCCGCTTGCCGACCGGCGAGTATTCTCCCCAGGAGCTTGACCATCGCATCTGCAGGGCCTTTGTCGTGGTGTGATTCGAGTGCCGGCCGACCCCGAACGCCGTGGCTCCCGAATCTGTTTGGTGTCGGTGGTGATTTACCGGAGGAGCGGCGTCAAGCCTCGCTGGCTGTCGCCGCAGGGATTCGGTGACCGGCTTGCGGGATGACGGACGTCGCGTACTTTTTACCGACACGACACGGAGTGTCACCACCATGCCATCTGCATCCGCGCCATCTGCATCCGCGCCATCCGCATTGAGATTCCCGGCTTGCATCCGCGTCTCTCCCCATGGAAAGCTGATTTACGAGGCTATCGAGCCGGCCGACGAGGTCGCCGGGGCAGCGCCGGAGACGATCGCAATTGCCGCCGCCTTTGCCGACGGGCAAGCTGCTGGACTGCTCCATCTGGCCGGGCTTCCCGACAGCGTCGGCGTGCCACCAGACGTAGCCTACTTCCGTGGCTGTGCGCGGAAGGTCGTGGAGGCGATCGGCCGGCTCGCCGAGGACGCCCGTCGGGCATTCCTCGAGGCGACATCCGACGAACAGCCGGCGGCGATCCTGCCGCCACCGGATGGCCTTGCCCTTGCGGCGATGATCGCCGCCGCCCCTCCGATGCGTGGCCTCGACCACCTCGATGCCGCGGCGCTGCGGGGGATCTGGCACGAACTGGCTGCCGGAGTCCGTGCGCAGGCGGCGACGACACCGGGAGGCCTGGCCGCCGTGCTCGCAGCGATCGACCCGCGGTTCCACCTTCTCGGGAAGGTGACGTTCCATCTGGCCGAAAACCGCCGCGACGAGGCGCGACCGTTCGCGTTCCTCGCCACCTATGCCCACCGGCTCACAGCATCCTCGGCCGTGCAGCATCTGCCCTTGGCGAAGGCGGTCGAATCCTCCGCCGAACACCGCGATCAAGCAAAACTCGTGGAGTTGCTGGCGCCGGTCCAGGCGGCAGCGGACCGCAGCACCCTGATCCGGGAATGGCTCGATTCCCGGGCGATCTTCACGCCCCGGGCGATCACGATCGCGGAGGCTCACCGCTTTCTCCGTGATGTGCCCGCGATGGAGGAGAGCGGACTGGTCGTCCGCGTGCCCGACTGGTGGCGAGGCCGGAAGCCGCCGCGGCCGACGGTTCAGGTGCGCCTCGGCGATGCTGCGCCATCCGCCGTCGGGGTTGACGGACTGCTCGATTTCTCCGTCGATCTCGCCCTCGACGGCGCGCGGCTGACCGCGGCTGAGACCAGCGACCTCCTCGCCGGCACCGATGGTCTCAAGCTCCTCCGCGGACGCTGGGTGGAGGTGGATCGGGAGCGTCTCCGTCAGGCACTCGACCAGTGGAAGCAGCTCGAACGCGAGCATGCCGAGGGGATCGACTTCGTCACAGGGATGAGGCTGCTTGCCGGCGCTGACTTGGGGGCCGACGAAGGGACCGCGGCAGCGAGTGTTGAGTGGTCAGACGTCACCGCGGGGGGATGGCTCCGTGAGACCCTCGACGCGCTTCGCGATCCCCGCGGCCGCCCGGGCTGCACGCCTGGCAATGGCCTGGCTGCGACGCTTCGTCCCTACCAGGCGGACGGCGTCCGCTGGCTCTGGTTCCTCACGAGGCTGCGACTGGGGGCGTGCCTCGCCGATGACATGGGGCTCGGCAAAACAGTCCAATTGATCGACCTGTTCCTTCGCCTCCGCGACGACGCTGCCGCGACCCCGGCAGCGTCACCCCGGCGCGGCGCCGCAAGGAAGTCGGCCCGTTCCACGGCCACGCGCCAGCCCAGCCTGTTGGTGGTGCCTGCCTCGCTCGTGGGGAACTGGAAGCAGGAGCTGACCCGCTTTGCCCCACAACTTCTGGCGCTGTTCGTGCACCGTTCGGAGTGCCCGACCGACCTCTTCGATCGGCTGGCGGCCGAGCCGGAGCGGGAACTGGAGCGTTACGACGTGGTGGTCACAACCTATGCGATGGTGAAGAAACTTCCTTGGCTGACGGCCGTGGCCTGGCGCCTGGCGGTGCTCGACGAGGCGCAGGCGATCAAAAACGCGTCGTCGGCGCAGACAAAGGCGGTCAAGGGGCTCCGCGCGGAGGCGAGGATCGTGCTCACCGGCACGCCGGTGGAGAATCAGCTCGGCGACCTCTGGTCGTTGTTCGATTTCTGTTGCCCAGGGCTGCTCGGTTCGGCCGGTGAGTTTAAGCAATTCGTGCGGCGGATGGGGAAAGGGGCCGATCCGGATGGCTTCGCCCCTCTCCGCAGGCTCGTTGGGCCCTACATCCTGCGGCGGCTGAAGACCGATCCGCTGATCGCGCCGGATCTGCCGGAAAAGACCGAGATGCGGTCTGAGTGTAGCCTGTCCCGTAAACAGGCAGCCCTCTACGAGCGGGTTGTGGAGGATCTCCGCAGGCAACTCCAGGAGCTCAAAGATAGAGAGCGAGACAGCGGTATCCGTCGTCGTGGCATCGTTCTGGCCACGACCATGCGGCTCAAGCAGATCTGCAATCATCCCGCCCAATACCTCGGTCTCGCCGACGACATGGGATACGACCCGGCGGAGAGCGGGAAGTTTCTCCGCTTGGCGGAGCTCTGTGAGCCGATCGCCGCCCGGCAGGAGAAGATCCTCGTGTTCACACAATTCCAGACCCTCTGCGGCCCGCTCTCCCAGTGGCTTTCGAAAGTCTTCGGGCGACCGGGCGTCGTCTTGCACGGCCAGGTGCCGGTGGGCAGGCGGAAGGAGATCGTGCGGCGGTTCCAGGAAGAGGACGACATCCCGTTCTTCGTGATCTCGGTGAAGGCGGGGGGCACTGGTCTCAATCTCACTGCGGCGTCGCACGTCATCCATTTCGACCGCTGGTGGAATCCAGCGGTTGAGAACCAGGCCACCGACCGGGCCTTCCGCATTGGGCAGAAGCGAAACGTGCTCGTCCACAAATTTGTCTGCCGTGGGACGCTCGAGGAGCGGATCGACGCCATGCTCCGCGACAAGCAGGATCTCGCCGATCGTCTGCTCGGGCCTTCGGTCGCCGGTGAGACGCTGTTGACCGAGATGACCGACGATCAACTGCTCGATCTGGTGTCGCTCGATGTTCATCGGGCCGCGGCGGATTAGTCCGCGCCGTTGGGCGGCCATGAATTGGGGCAGCCGGGAGGGGCCTGCTCGACCGTCGGTGAACGTTCCCCCCGTCGTTAGTTTCGACGATCGTCAGCTCAACCGCTTTCGGATTCCGGTATCGCGCCTTCCCGATGGCAGCAGGGTGCTGTTCCGTGAGCCGCGGGTCTGGGATCGCTACCGGCCGTATTTTGTCGCGGGTGGCCGGCGACGAGATCCTCCTCCAGCAGACGCTCCTCAATCTCCTCGGAAACTCGGCCGATGCCATTCGGGCCTCCCGGGCAGGTTCACCCGGTGGTGCCGAGGGAGCGGGGGGGCACTGTGATCCCGGGGCGATCGAAATCCGGGCCCGTCGGGAAGGGGATGCGGTGGAGTTGGCGGTGATCGATAACGGCGGTGGGATCGGGGAAGGTATCATCGAAAAGGCTGTCGAGGCCTTCGCGACGACGAAGGACGAAGGACTCGGCATGGGCCTGCCGATTGTGCGCTCGATCGTTGAGCAGCATGAGGGGAGGCTCCGGCTCGACTCTGCAGATGCCGAAGCGCGACGGCTTCGATCTCCAGGAGGCGTTGGCGAAGTCGGCGAATCCCCTTCCGGTGGTGTTCGTGACTGGCAAGGGGGACATCCCCACGAGCGTCCGGGCGATGCGGGCCGGGGCCGAGGACTTCCTCACGAAGCGCGTCGCGATCGGTGATCGTGTCGCGGCGATCGAGCGGTCGATCAAGCGCGATCGCCGCGAGCGGGCCGAGCGGATGCTCCGCGCCCAGGCGCGGAGCATGATCGCCAAGCTGACCGACCGCGAGGTGCAGATGCTCCTGGGGATCGTGAAGGGGATGCCGAACAAGGAGATGGCCG
>SIAG01000252.1 GCA_009691925.1 Planctomycetaceae bacterium | reverse complement strand
CGGCCCCAGTGCCCCGGCCGCGCCCAAGGCCCCGGCCGCGCCGACGAGCCTCACCGTCGCCGTCACCTCGTCGACGGCGACATTGACCTGGGGCGCCGTGTCGGGGGCGAGTGGCTATCGGCTCTCGGAGACGACCGGCGGCACGGTGACGCTGATCGCCAGCTACGATGCCGCCACGACGTCAGCGACGCTCGCGGGACTCTCGCCCCGGTCGACGCACACCTGGCGGCTCGAGGCCTGGAACAGCGCCGGCAGCGCCGCCGCGACGGCGCAAGCGACGCTCGCCGCGGGTGCCACGACGCCGACGGGGATCACGATCAAGGTCGTGTCGGCGACGACGATCGATCTGTCGTGGCAGGGAGTGGGAGGGGCGAAGACGTACTCGGTATTTCTGTGGGCAGGCCGTGCGGCCCGGAAGGTGGCGGGAGTGACGGCACCGACGACGACGACGCGGATCGCCGGTCTCGCTCCAGGATCGACGATCCGTGTGGCCGTCCGCGCCGAACACAGCCAGGGGAGCGCCACCTCCGAGTGGGTCTCGTTCCAGATGCCGGGGTAAAGAACCCTCGTCATCCCTGCCGGCGACGGCCGGCGCCCCTTGCCGGGACGCCGGCCGTGGCGTTGGCTGATGGTGGGCCAAGGCCATCCGTGGCGCGTGTCCACCCGATCCACCGCCGGCCAGGGGCCAGACGGCGGGCCGCCGCGATTACTTCTTCGGCGCGGCCTTGGGCTTTTCCTGCTTCGGCTTCTTGTTCTTCTTGTCGTTCTTCTGGCTGTTGTTGCCCTTGCCCATCGATCGACTCCCTTCCTGATGACGTTGGCGGACGCCTCGCGAATGCCACCCGACAACGTGCCGGATGCGGCGCCGGGCCAAGCCTAACGCTAACCCCGCCGACCGGGAAAGAGAGACTGCCCGCCCGATCCGCCGCTCCCGCCACACAGCGAGGCTTTTTTGGGTTCTTCGCCAAGGCCCTCCTGCTAGATTCGCCCAGAGGTTCAATGAGGGCCCGCCGCAGCGGCAGCGCCCGTGCGCCCGATCAATAACGCTCTGGGAACCGCTCCAATGGCGACAGGTGACTCCTCCGGCCGACCGGCTACACCCTCGACCGAGTGGCGGCGGCAGGCGGCCGAGCTCCTCCCGGCCTGGTTCGCCGCACGGCTCGCCCAGGATGGGACCCGCTTCGGGGTGCTCCTGGGCACCGGGCACGTTCTCATTATCGACCAGGTTCGCAACGTCCGGGCGGCCCCGGGCGGGCAGGTGTGGCTCGACGTCGAGATCATTGTGCCGTTCAAGAAGGAGGGCTTTCCCTGGGGCCACTTCCCCCTCGTCAAGCTCTCCGCCGACGAGCGGGCCAACAGTTCGATCAACGCGGCGCACATCGTCGCTGTCGTCGAGGTCGATACCTGGGAAGTGCCACCGCTCCAGCCGAGCGACGACTAGCCGTCACTCCCGTGGGGGTGCTCAGGGAGCGAGGCGATCCGGGCGATGAGCGTGGCCGGGAAGAGGATCCCGCACAGCGACTCGACAGTCGCGATCGCGCAGGCCGTGGCATTCACCGGCGCCACATCGCCGAAGCCGGCGGTGGTGAGCGTGGAGAAGCTCAACCAGACGAAATCGACCCACCGCAGCGGCCGGGCCTGCTCGACGCCGCCGACGAGCGTGTAGCCGGTCCCAGTGCCAAATCCGACCAGCGCGTGAACGCTCGCGAACACGAAGCCGATCAAAACAAAGCTCGCGGCCCCGCAGAAGATTCGCTGCACCGGGGGCATGCGGAGGGCGAAGGCCGACTTGATGCACAGCCCCGCAGAGGTGAGGCAGGCGGCGACGATCGAAAGCCAGAGCGGAAGCCGCAACAGCGAGGGGATGCGGGGCAAAGCGATCTCCGAGACGATCGTGGCGATGCCGACCGCGGCGATCGCCCCCGCGGTGCGCGGGTAGCCGAGGAACCGGACCGTGAGCATCGCTACGGTGAGGAAGGCGGCCGCGTAGGGCATCGGCAAAATCTTCCCACCGTCGTCGAGAACGGGAATCAGCACGACCATCAGGAGCTGGAGCGCGAAGATCACAATTCCCTGGTGGGTCACCGGCGGTCGACGCAAGATCGGGAACACGGGGATGCGATCTCCTCACAGGCATTCGGCGGCCCCCGCCGCGCGGGCGCTGGGCCCGACGGTGGGGCACCAGGTCGAAAGAGCGATTTGACCCACGGTCGGCCCCCCTGGGAGGCATCTCCAGCCGCGGTCGAAGTCCGGGAGGGGATCGTACGGGGAGGAAGCGCGGGGGGAAACACCGAATGCCGGCGGGTCGGAGGCCTACCGGCTTAGACGGTGGCCGCCAGCCTCGGGGGCCCGCCCGAAAGCCGCCGTCGCAGTCGCCCCGCTGTCGCAGTCGCCCCGCCGTCGCAGTCGCCGCGGCGCATCAGTGGCGGGCGTGATTCGGCTGGCCGTCACTGTGCCGCGGCAAGGCCTCGATCCGGGCCGTGCGATGCTCCGCGAGGAGCTGCGTGTAGATCGGCACGGTGCGGAGCATGTCGCGGAGGTGCTGCTGGCTGCGCGAGAGGAGAATCTCGGCGTGGGCTTCGTGTGCCACCCGCACCGGCAGGTCGACCCACACATCGCGGCCGAGGATCTCCGAGGGCTGCTTGACCATGGCCGCCCCCCGCTTGCCGAAAAACAGGCCGAACAGACTCCACCCGCCCGACGCCGCCGAGGCCTGCTCGGTAGCCGCCAGAGCCTCCTCGGCGACGGGGTCGAAGTGAATCCGGAAGACGACGACGTCGTTGCCAGGCTTGCCCGAATGGGGGCACGTCCCGGGGACGGGCAGCTCGCGCGTCCGAATCATCCGCTTGATGGCGTGGATCGTATCGTCGGCGGTGCTCGCCTCGCGCGGCTGCTCCGGACCGATCGCGGCAACCGGTGGCGGCGTCGGCCGATTCGTTTCTGGCACGGCGACCACGCGACCGCAGCGGCAGGCCATCAAGCTGCCGGCGCGCGTTGAAGAAACGGAATAGACAAGTCCACAGGTGCAGGTCACGGAGAGCGGCACGGTTCACCCCTTTTGGTGGGAAAGAACATTCAACCGTGGGCTTCATGCCCAGACTTTCAAAGTCCGAGGCGCTTCCGTGCCGTCTATTCGCAGGTGCTAGTTTCCTGGTGCCAAGCTGGTTGGTGTCGAGGACAGATGCCTCGCTTAGAAAGCATCGTACCTTCCGGATGTCGCGATCCACAATCCTGATCCCGATGGTCGATGGATGGGGGTGCGCTCCAGGTGGGGGTGCGCTCCAGGTGGGGGTGCGCTCCAGGTGGGGGTGCGCTCCAGGTGGGGGTGCGCTCCAGGTGGACCCTCCTCCTAGAAAAAGGTAGGATTTCATTGGGGATTACGACCGCTCCGGGCTTTTCATGTCCGGCACGCAGGCCCGTCCCCCTGGAACACCCCATGGCACCGTACCGAAGGGACGCGCGACACGTGGCCCCATCCCTTCCCCATAGGTCGCCGGCGGCCGGCATCCCCCCGTCGGCCGCCCGGGCCGGAAGCTGGCTCCTCGCCGCCATCCTGGCCATCGTTTCGCTCGCTGCTGTCGCTGCGCCGGCCCGCGCCGCCTCGATCGTGCCGCCCGAGCGGGCGGTGAGCTTCGCTGCCGACGTCGTGCCGATCCTCACCAAGGCCGGCTGCAACATGGGAGCCTGCCATGCCAAGGCGGGCGGGGGGCAAAACGGCTTTCAACTGTCGCTCCTCGGCTTCCAGCCCGACGAAGACTACGACCACCTCCTCAAGGAGGCGCGCGGGCGGCGGGTGTCGACTGCGGCCCCCGAGCAGAGCCTGCTCCTTCTCAAGGCGACCGCGAGCGTGCCCCACGGCGGGGGGCAGCGGATCGCCCCCGACTCCGACGCCCATCGAGTGCTCTTGCGGTGGATCGGCGAGGGGGCCGGGCTCGGGCCGGAGGATCTGCCGGCGCTCGACAAGCTGATCGTCGAACCGGCCGGGATGACGCTCGCTCCGGGGGGGAGCCAAGCGCTGCGGGCGATCGCCCGCCATGTCGACGGCAGCACGCGCGACGTGACGGCGCTGGCGCTCTATGAGTCAAACGACCGGGCCAGGGCCGAGGTCGACGGCGCGGGGCTGGTCACCGTTGGATCGATCCCCGGCACGGCCGCGGTCATGGTCCGCTTCCAGGGGCAAGTCGCCGTAGCAACCTGCACCGTCCCCCATGGCCCGTCGCTGGCCGAGCTTCCGACGCCGCGGAACTTCATCGACGAGCATGTCTTCGAGCGCTGCCGGGCCGTCGGCGTGCCGCTGTCGCCGGAATGCGACGACGCTACGTTCCTCCGCCGGGTGTCGCTGGACGTCACCGGCTCGATCCCCGCCAAAGCGGAAGCGGAGGCGTTCCTCGCCGACTCCGCTCCCGACAAGCGCGAGCGGCTCGTCGACCGTCTCCTGGCGAGCCCCGGGTATGCCGACTGGTTTGCCAACAAGTGGACGGCGCTGCTCAAGAACCGGCGCGACGACGCCAGCGACACCGTGTCGAACTTCGCCTTCCACTCCTGGGTCCGCGACAGTCTCCTGGCCAACAAGCCGTACGATCGCTTTGTCCGCGAGCTCCTCGCCGCCACTGGCACGATCGTCGAGAATCCGCCCGTCGCTTGGTACAAGCGCGTCAAGGAACCGAAGGATCAGATCGAGGACGTGGCGCAGCTCTTTCTCGGGGTACGGATCGGGTGCGCCCAGTGCCACCACCATCCCTTCGAGCGTTGGAGCCAGAACGACTACCACGGCCTCGCCGCCTACTTCAGCCAGGTCGGAAGGCGCTCGACGTCGACCCGGGGCGAGGATCTCATCTTCCACAAGCGCGGCGTGGCCGCGGCGGTGAACCCGAAGACGAGCGCCAAGATCTCACCGTCAGCGCTCGGCACCCCGGAGGGACCGATCCCCGCCGACGAGGATCCCCGGCTCCGGCTGGCTGACTGGCTCGTCCGCCCCGACAACCCGTTCTTCGCCCGGGCGCTGGTCAACCGCTACTGGAAGCACTTCCTCGGCCGCGGGTTGGTCGAGCCGGAGGATGATCTGCGCGACACCAATCCCCCCACGAACCCAGCCCTCCTCGACGGCCTGGCCGAGAGCTTCCGGCAGTCGAAGTACGATCTGAAAAGTCTCGTCCGCACGATCGTTCTCTCGCGGACCTACCAGACCAGCGCCGTGCCGCTGGAGGGGAATGCCGACGATCTTCAGCACTTCTCCCATTTCCTCCCCCGCCGGCTCCCCGCCGAGGTGCTCCTCGATTCGATCGACGTCGTCACCGGATCGAGCACGACCTTCGCGAATCTCCCCGCGGGGACGCGGGCGATCGCGCTCCCCGACACGAGCTACAACCGCTCCTCCCCCTTTCTCCAGGTGTTCGGCCGCCCCGACGGGCAGAGCGTCTGCGAGTGCGAGCGGGTGCAGTCGTCGAGCCTCTCCCAGAGCCTCCACCTCCTCTCGGCAGCCGACATCAAGGGGAAGCTCTCCGCCGACGGCGGCCGGGCCGACCGGCTCTCCAAGGACAATTCCACCGATCCCGAGCGGATCCGCGAGGTATTCCTCGCCGCCTTCGCGCGCCTTCCCACCGACGCCGAGATGGCCCAGGCCGTGGGGGTGATTGCCGAGCCGCGCCCCTCCCCCGACGGCCAACCGCTCCCCGAGCCCCAGGCCCGGCGCGAAAACCTCGAGGATCTTCTCTGGGCGCTTCTGAATGCCAAAGAGTTTCTCTTCAACCATTAGCCGTCCGCAGAAATTATCTGCCCGATCGAGGAGCCTCTCGATGTCTCACTCAAATCCTGTTTTTCGCCTCGCCTCCCGCCGGTGCGGCGGGTGGTTGTTCGCCCTGTCGATGGCGGCGGTCTCCGGGGCCGATCTCCGCGCCCAGTCGGTCTGCCTGCCGCTGCCGCGCCTCCTCACACTTGTGCCGTCCGGCGCTCAGAAGCCGGGGGAAGGGGGGGCGACGACGGTCGAGGTGACGGTGACCGGGGAGGCCCTCGACGGCTGGGACGCGGGCGGCGAGACGGTTCCCCCGCGGCTCCTCTTTTCCCATCCCGGCCTGACCGCCACGCCGGTTCTCTCGGCCGAGGGGAAGGCAGAGAAGGATCGATTCCTCGTCAGCATCGCCTCCGACGTGCCGGCGGGGCTCCACGATGCCCGGATGATGACGGGGCTGGGGGTGTCGTCGCCGCGCGTGTTCA
>SIAG01000251.1 GCA_009691925.1 Planctomycetaceae bacterium | reverse complement strand
CTCCTCCTGGTGGAGATCGATGGCGCGCCCCTTGGCCATGCTCCGCGGCACCGTCTCGGCCAATTCGACCCCCCGGGCCGCATCGTCCCAGGTGGCGGCGGGGGGATCGCCGGCATCGGGCCGGCCAGCGAGACGCGCCTCGATCACCGCCAGGATCGCTGCGCCGCCGTCGAACGGCGCCGTCTCCGTTCCCTCCGGGTCGGTCCACCGCCAGGCTCCGGCGGCGGCGGGGTCGGCGGCTTCTGCCGGAACCTCGACGCGGACGGTGCCGTCGGTGGCGACGACCGTGATCGTCAGGCCCGACTTGTCGGAGCGCACCACCTGCCAACGGACCGGCGGCCGGGCGGGGGAGGTGAGGCCGACGGCGAGCGTGGCCCACGCCACGTCACCCTCCGCCGTCCCGAGGGTCGACAGCCGCGTCGGGGCACCGACGAGCACTCGGATCAGATCGGCGTCGCGGCAAAAGGCCCCGAGCACGTCCTCCTTCGTGCGTTCGACGAGGCGGTGCTCAAAACTGATCGTCTCCACCCCCGCCGACGGGAGCCGGAGCTCGATCCAGTCGCGGAGGCGGGGGACGAAGGGATGGAGCCGGTCGGGAAGAATCGGTATCAGTACGGCGCCCGAATCCTGCCGGATCATGTCGAGCTCGTAGGCGTAGAGCATCGACAGCCCGAGCGGCTGGGAGACAACCAGCGTCCGCCCAGCCTGGACGAGCTTCCGCACCGCCTCGGCCCGGTCGTCGGTCCACCCGGAGGCGGCTACGAGGATGGCGTCGCAGGTGGCCGGGTCGAGCAGATCCTCCCAACGAACGCGGCGCGGGGGATCGCCCGGGAGCACCGGGGCGGGGCCGCGGTGGAGCGGGCCGGCGGGAGTTTCGCTGGCGACGGCGATCCTTACGCCGGCGCGGTGCGCGGCGGCGGCGACGGAGGCGGTCGAGGGGTCGAATCCGAGCAGGCCGATGTTCATCGTTGCAATTGTTCCTCGCACCGGGGAAAGTGACCAGTGGTGACCGTTGGGCGGCGGGAGATGACGCCGGATTGGGCGTGGAGGCGCTGATGACAGCATCGACCGGGGCGGACGAAGGGGATCGTGGGGGCACGACGGGGAGCCTCCGCGCGGAGGTCGTCTCGATTGGCGACGAATTGACGACCGGGCAGCGCCTCGACACGAACAGCCAGTGGCTCTCCCGTGAGCTCGGCCTGCTCGGCGTGCCAGTCGCCTTCCACACGACGGTCACCGACAGCCTCGAGGACGGGATCGCCGCCTTCGGCATCGCGCGGGAGCGGGCCGATGTGATCGTCGTCACCGGGGGCCTCGGCCCCACCGCGGACGATCTCACCCGGGATGTCCTCGCCCGGGTAGCCGAGGTGCCCCTGGAGCTCTCGGAGGGGGCGCTGGCCGACGTCGAGGCCCGGTTTGCCCGCCGCGCTGCCCCGATGCCCGAATCGAACCGCCGACAGGCGCTCTTTCCCCGCGGCAGCCGGATCATCGCCAACCCCGAAGGGACGGCTCCCGGCATCGATCTCGATCTCTCCCGGACGGGCTCCGCCGGCGCAGCGCGGGTCTTTGCCCTTCCCGGCGTGCCGGGCGAGATGATTACGATGTGGCAGGCAACCGTCGGCCCGGCGATCCTCAGTCTGCTCCCGGGGGCCGGAACGATCCGTTTCCGGCGGATCAAGTGCTTCGGCGCCGGTGAGAGCGCGATCGAGGCGATGCTCCCCGATCTCGTCCGCCGGGGGCGCGAACCGCTCGTGGGGATCACCGCCCACGAGGCAACGATCACGCTGCGGATCGCCGCCCGCGGTGCCGACGCCGCCGCCTGCGAAGGAGCGATAGCCCCCATTGAGGCGCTGATCCGTGGCTGCCTCGGTGGGATCGTCTTCGGGACGGAGGACGACGAGCTCGAGGATGCGGTCCTTGCCTCCCTTGCCGCCGCCGACGCGACCCTCGCCACCGTCGAGATCGGATCGCTCGGACAGGTCGCCGGACTCCTCGCCGCCGCGGCAGCCCGGGGCCAAGCCGGGAGGTTTCTCGGTGGCGTGGTCCTCCCGGGGATGGCCGCCGGGTCGTCGGTGACAGAGCTCGCCACCCGCCGCCTGGCCGAGTCGGGGGCCTCCTACGGCCTGGCGGTCGGGCCGGTCGTTCCCGCTGCTGGCAGCGACGGGAACGGCGGCGCTGGGGTGACGATGGTGGAGATTGTGCTCGTCGGGCCCGACTCGCTCACGCGGCGCGAGCACCGCCTCGGCGGGGCGGGATCGGTCCGCCTCGCGCGGGCGACCAAGACGGCGATCGATCTGGTGAGGGGGGCGGCCGGTGCCCCGTTGGCCGCCGAGGACAAGTCCCGCGGAGCGGCCGGATGACGAGCGACCAAACAACACCCCCGCGATCGGCCGGCGCGGTGCTCCAGACGGCGCTGCTGGCCCTCGGCCTGGTGATCCTCGTAGCGCTGATCGCGGCTCCGGGGGTGATGGAGCGGATCCAGTACGCCAAGGTCCGCGGCGAGCTTGCCGCAATCCGCGATGCCGCCGCGGTCCGCGAGCTCGCCCCGGTCGGGAAGCTGTTTACCACGCTTGCCCGGCTCATTGGCCCGACGGTCGTCAACATCACGACGACGCGCCGAGTGCTCCTGCCCGCCGACGAGAGCGTAGCGCTGCGCAGCGAATCGCGCGGCGCCACTGACATCGAGATCGGATCGGGAGTGATTGTCGCCGCCGACGGCGTCATCGTCACCAACAACCATGTCGTCGACGAGGCCGACCGGATCGAGGTGACGCTCGCCGACGGGCGACGGTTTGTCGCTCACCTCGTGGGGGCCGACGAGAAGCGCGATCTCGCCGTGCTCCGCATCGACGCCGCCGAGCTTCCCGCCGCAACCTGGGGAGACAGCGATTCCCTCGAGGTCGGGGAGATGGTGTGGGCGATCGGCAATCCGTACGGCCTCGACCGGACGCTGACCTACGGGATCATCAGCGCCGTCGGTCGGCGCGGTGTCGTGGGGAACACCTTCGGCAATTTCCTCCAGACCGACGCCTCGATCAATCCGGGCAATTCCGGCGGGCCGCTCGTCGACGTCCACGGGAGCATCATGGGGATCACCACCGCCATCGCCCAGCCCGGCTCGAAGGGGATCGGCTTCGCGATCCCGAGCAACACTGCCCGGCGGGTGTGCGACGAGATCATCCGCGACGGGTTCGTCGAGAGCGGGTTTGTGGGGATCCAGCCGGAGGATCCGCCGGTCGGATACAGCACGGTGGCGGGGGCGGCCCTCGTCCGCGCCGTCATCCCCAACGCCCCGGCCGATCTGGCGGGAATCATGTCCGGCGACCTCGTCGTCGCCTTCGACGGCGAGCGCGTGGCCGGCTCCACCCATCTCTCCCTCCTAATCCTCAATGCCGAGGTCGGCAGCGACGTGACGATCGAGATCCTGCGGGGCGATCGGCGGCTGTCGCTCCCCGTCCGTGTCGGCCAGCAGCCGCGCCGGTGAGCCGACGGGCGCGCCGTTGATCCCCACAGCAGTCAGCGCGGGGTGGCGCGGGGGAGGCGGATCCGCCCGATCTGGAACTCGGTGATCGCCGCGGTGCAGAGCATCAACACGTCGAGGATCAGGGCGACATGCCAGATCACGGGCCCCGGCGTGGCGACCAGGAGCGTGACGTGCGCCGCCAGGCAGGCGATCGTCACAATCCGCACGAGGCGCCGGTCGAGCCACACTCCGGCGGCGGTGACCAGGAGCGGATAGACCGCCAGGAGCGGGCCTGACTTGCCGTTGACCAGCGCCAGCAGCACCGTCACGGAGACGACGTCGATGAGCACCAGCGCCGCGGTGAGCCAGGTTCGTGCGGGGAGCCAGGTTCCTGCCGCGAGCCAGGTTCCTGCGGTCATCCAGGAGCGCCGGAAGCGCGGGAGGGGGCGTGCCATGCCGGCACCACGTCGCGGCGTCCCCAGAACTTCCCACCCAATCGCCAGCGCCCCCCACAGAGCGAGGCCGGCAACAACCGGAACGTAGTAGCCCACCGTCTCGGGGTCGACCAGGCAGCGGACGAGGACGATGGCGATCGTGCCGGTGATCCCGAGCAGACGGAAACCGGCGGCGGGATGGCGGCGGACGAGCCGGGCGATCCGCTCGGCGAACGAGTCGTCGAGGGGGGCGATCTGGCCGCCGGCCAGCCAACGGTCGAGATCGTCGGCCAGGGCCGCCGCCGTGGCAGGGCGCCGGGCGGGGGACTTCTCCAAACACCGCAGGCAGATCCGGTCGAGTGGCGGGGGAACGTCCCGATTCCAGTGGCTCGGCGGGAGCGGGTCGCGCTCGAGGACGTCGAGGAGAGTGTCGATCGGCGAGTTGCCACCGAACGGCGGCGTGCCTCCGACGGCCTCGTAGAGGACCGCCCCCAGGCCGTAGACATCCGAGCGGGCGTCGATCTCCCGGACCCGACCGGCGGCCTGTTCGGGAGACATCGAGGCAGGGGTGCCTAGAACGGTGCCGGTGGCTGTGGCGTCGCTGTCGTCGCCGCGGGCGAGGCCGAAATCGGTGAGGTAGGGGGTACCGTTGCGGTCGAGGAGAATGTTCGACGCCTTGACGTCGCGGTGGAGGATGCCGTGGTCGTGAAGGTGGTGGACGGCGCGGGCGATCTCGGCGACGAGGTGGACGGCCTCCCGGAGTGGCAGCGGTCCGTCGCGGAGGAGGGCGGCCAGATCGTCGCCGTCGACGAGATCCATGGCGCACCACAGTTGCCCTTCCTGGTCACCGCCGTCGTGGATCGACACGATGCGCGGGTGGCGGATGCGGGCGGCCAGGCGCGACTCGGCGAGGAACCGGCGGCGCTGCTCTTCGGTGGCGCAACTTCCGGCTGTGAGAAGCTTCACCGCCACGTCCCGCCCCAGATGAAGATGCCTGGCCCGGTAGACGACTCCCATCCCTCCCCGTCCCAGTTCGGCGAGGAGCTCGTACGGCCCGAACGGGCGCGGCAGGGGGGCGGTCGTCGTGGTGTCTTCTCCGGCCGGCCCGGCGATCGCCGTGGCGAGGCCGTCGAGGTCGCGGAGGCACTCCGTCCAGGCTCCCAGCCCCGGATGGGCCGCGAGGAGCGTCGTCGCGCCGGCGGGGTCGTCCGCCTGGAGCGCCTCGAGGTAGGCGTCGAGCGTCTCCGGGGAGAGGTCGGGGCCGCCCAGGACTGCCTCGGTCAGTGGAGGGAAGGAGTCGTTCATCATAGATCGGTGGCGTGGGCGGCGAGTTGATCCCGGAGGGAGGCGATCGCCCGCATCCACAGCATCCGGCAGGCCCCGGCGGAGCGCCCCATCCGCCGGGCCACCTCCTCAAACGGCAGACGCTCGATATTGCGGAGGAGGAGGACGTCGCGGTGATCCTCCGGGAGGCGCTCGAGGGCCGCGGCGACGAGCAGTTCCTGCTCCCCGCGGAGGACATGCTGGCTCGGCGACGGCTCGGCCGATGCCGGATCGGGGGGCGAGGCCGAGGAGTGGTCGTCAGCACGGTCGAGCGCGACTTCGCGTCCGGCGTCGCGCTTCGCCGTTCCCCGCCAGCGTTTCGCCTCGTCGAAGGCGTTGTGGACCACGATCCGCTTCAGCCACGCGAGCCACTCGCCGGCGGTTTCGCCGGTGAACTGTTCGAACCCGCGGTGGGCCTCAAGGAGCGATTGCTGAACGATGTCGGAGGCATCGACCTTCGCCCGCAGCCGGCGCTGCAGATGGTAGCGGGCGGCGAGGTCGACATAGCTGCGGCAGGCATCGAAGAGCCGGTCGCGAGCCGCCCCGTCTCCTCGTCGCGCCGCCTCGAGCCAGCCGGCGATCTGCGCGCCGCGCACGACAGTCGACGCCGTCGCCGCGCGGGGGCCGTCGGTGCCGATATCGCGGGCCATGCATCGCTCCCCATCACGACCGATCGCCGCCCTGCCGAGGCCACTGCCAAGACCTCCCAGTCTCGTTCTATTCTGGGCAGAAAGGAAGGGACAACTCATTTTGTCCTGCCGGGGCAGGAAACGTGCTTACCGGCCATGCTGTCGCGCTGGGCCTTGCCCCAAGGCTGCTGCGGACCACCTGTTTTCCTCGCCAATACCCCCTTTCCTTACAAAAAAGTTTGACTTTCCTGCAACGATCTGGAAACTCCGTACCGGGGTTCGTCAACGCTCGATCGGGTAGGGCCGTGTAAGGCACGGCCTTTGTCATGGAGGGGCGGGCATGCGACGCGATGTTTCCGGCTGGGGGCGGCGATGGAGAAGCGTGCG
>SIAG01000250.1 GCA_009691925.1 Planctomycetaceae bacterium | reverse complement strand
GAGATCGGGCTGGAAGTCGGTGACGAACAGGTCGATCCTCCCGTCGCCGTCGGCATCGCCCGCCTCCGTCCCCATGCTGCCGATCTCGGCGCCGAACCGGTTCACGGCCACGCCGGCCGCCAGCGCGGTCTCGCGGAAGTGGCCCAGGCCGTCGTTCTCGAAGAGGAAGTTCCCCTCGAGGGCGTCGTTGCCGACATAGATGTCGGTGTCGCCATCGTCATCGTGATCGAGACAGACGACCCCCATCCCCGGGCCAGCCACCGCGGCGATCCCCACCTCGAGACTCGCATCGACGAAGCGGCCGTCGCCTGCATTGCGGAAGAAGGTGTCAGGCCAGGGGGGATA
Source organism: Planctomycetaceae bacterium (assembly GCA_009691925.1). Taxonomy (GTDB): domain Bacteria; phylum Planctomycetota; class Planctomycetia; order Pirellulales; family UBA1268; genus QWOP01. Next base: position 5,893 of record SIAG01000250.1, on the reverse strand, counting down.
ATCACGGGGGCCGGCGTAGGCGGGAAAGCCCTTGAACGAGCGAGGGTGATGGTTCCCGAGTGTGAACTTGACATAGTTGGCGGCATAGAGATCGAGGTCGCCGTCGCCGTCGGCATCGAGGAAGGCGGCCCCCGCGCCGACCTTCTCCCCATCGGCCACGTTGGCGCTGTCCGTGGCATCGACAAACGTGCCGTCGCCGAGATTGCGAAACAGTCGCTTGGCCCCGAACGTGGTGAGAAAGAGATCGGGAAACCCGTCTTCGTCGACGTCCCCGGCAACGACCCCGAGGCCGTAGTCGCGGCAGTCGATGCCGGCGGCGAGGCTCACATCGCGAAACACCCCTGCGCCGAGATTTCGGCACAGCGCGTGCCGGGGGGGCGGATCGGAGTCTGCGGGCTCGGCTCCCGGCAGTGCCGCCCCGTTGGGGAGATAGAGATCGATCCGGCCGTCACCGTCGTAGTCGAACGTGGCGACGCCGGCCGACAGCGGCTCGACGAGGTAGCGCTGACCACGGCTGCCGTCGGTGTGGACAAATCCGATTCGAGAGGCTTCCGTGGCGTCGACAAACCGGATCGGCGCGGCGTCGGCTTCCGACGACGGCGTGGTGGATTGCGACGCGGTGGGCTGGCGTGTGGCCGGGCCGGGAAGGGCGGTGCTCCGCGGCGGCGCTCCTGGTGGGGACGGCTGACTGCAGCCGAGGACCAGGACGACGACAAGCGAGAGGCGATGCGGGGAGAAAACAACCATGTTAACGGCCTTCTCCCGCGGCGCTGGAAGGGGGGGCGGTGGAGGGAGAGGGAACAGATCGATCGATCGCAGCGCCGCGGAGCTGGAGGGCCTCGGCTTCGTTGTGGTCGCCGTCGAGGGCGGCGATCCGTCCGGCGGCCGCGTACCAGCCGGCGAGGAGGCGCCGCAGCCGCGCGCTGTCGTCACGGGAGAGATTCCTGGCCGCGGTCCCGGCATCGTGAGCTTTGAGGCGGCGGAACTCCGTCAGCGCTCGCTCTGCGTCATTGGCCAGGCCGAGGCGCGACAAGGCGGTGGCCAGCCCGTACCAGGCGCCGGTGTAGGAAGGGGCCCGGTCGATCGCCCCCTGAAAAGCCGCCTGGGCCTCGGTGTGTTTCCCCTGGCGGAGCCGGGCATGGCCGAGGTGGAAGAGCCGGACGGCGCCACCGCGGTCGTCGCCGATCGCCGGTTCGAGGACGATTGCCGCCTCGTCGAACCGGTCGGATTTTAGGAGGCAGCGCCCCAGATGCCCTTGGATGTCGGGGAGGTTCGGGTCGAGCCGACGGGCCCGCTCGAGCCACTCGGCAGCCTCGGCGTCGCGCCCTTCTTTCACGGCATAGAGCCCGAGTCGATACCACCCCTCGGCCGTCTCCGGATCTCGCTCGAGTTGGGCCCGCCACAGCGTCGCTGCGGTTTCCTGGTCGCCCCCCTCGGCGGCGATCGTCGCCACCAGCGCCGTCGACTGCGGCCGGTCGGGATGACGGGCCACGATCCAGGCGGCGAGGGTCTGCGCTTCCCCTGCCAGGCCGGCGTAGCCCTCCGGTACCGCGGCTGTCGGCGCGGGAAACCGAGCGGGCCCGCCCGGCTGGGCCGTCGCGCGGCGAAGTGTGGGCGGAGTGGTGCGGCGGCCTGTCGAGGCGACAAACAAGCTCGCCAACGCAGCGGCGGCTCCGATCACGGCGAGCGAAAGCCACGAACCGGTCCGGGATGGTGCCTTGCACTCCCCAGCGCCGTCGGAGCGCGGCGCGCCGTGCCGCGGCGGACGGTCACGGGGCCTGTGGCGGTCTGTCGGCATGACAACGCGCCGGCCGCGGTCAGCGGAGCCGTTCCTTGAGGCGCCGGCTGGCGAGGGTCAGGGTGTCGCGCTCCTGGGGCGTGAGGCTTGCCTCGCCCGAGCGGCTGATCTTCTCGAGGATCTTATCGACCGCATCACGGAGCGTTTCGTCATCCTCCAGTGACACCGGGCGCGACGGCGGCCGCGGAGGATCTTCTTCAGGGCGGAAGATCCGGAATCGCTGCCGCGCCTGGAGGAGCTGCGCGGGAGCCTCGAGGAGATCGCCGATGTTCCAGCCGCGCCAGGCGTAGAGTAGGCCGAAGACCGCCCCGCCGATGTGGGCGATGTGGGCGACATTGTCGCGGCGTTCGACGGCGCCGCTGATGTCGGAGAAGAAATAGAGGATGCCGAGGGCCCAGGCGGGGATCGGGAGGATGCCCCAGAGGAGAAGCTCCTGGTGGGGGTTGTTCCAGATGAAGACGGCGAGCGTGGCCGTCACCGCGCCGCTGGCGCCAACAAGCAACCCGGCCTGGCCCACTCGGCCAAATTGCACGCTCGCCAGCCAGGCGAGGCCGGCGAGGACGATCGCCGTCAGCCAAAAGCGGAAGAACTCGTTGCGACCGATCCGCGCCTCGACCTCCGGGCCGAAGAACCAGAGCGTGAGCATGTTGAGGAACAGGTGCCACGGCGAGGTCATGTCGTGGGCGAAGCCGTAGGTGAGCAGCCGCCACGCCTCGAGGGGATGGCTCGCCAGGTCGCCGCGCATCGCCAGCCACCCGCCGAGCGGGGAATCGTTCCCGGCGAGGAGGCAGGCGACCCAGACGGCGCAGTTGGCGACGATGATCGTTGTCACCGCGCTCCAGTCCCCGGGCCCTGCGGATCCCCCCCGCCAGGAACGATTCGGCGGCGCGTAACGGCGGTCTGCAAAACCCATTGGATGCCTCGTCTGCCGGAACGCCGGCGGCGGCCCGCGCGGCAATCACCGCGGACAGGCAACCGGCATGGTAGGTCCTCGCCGGGGGTGGGGGCAACGGCCTGCCCCCTCCAGCCGCTGAGCCCGGTGTGATAGATTCCCACCGTCGCCCGTGCCGGGGGGCGATGGGACGAGGGGGGCCGATGCTCCCCTCCCGGAAACTGACGCGACGCGAAGGGGAGAGCAGGGCATGGCCACGAACGGGACTCTGGGTCGGAAGCTGCGGATGGCGATCGTCGGAGGGGGGCAGGGATCGTTCATCGGGCGGGTGCATGTCACCGCTGCCGTCCTCGACAACCGTGCCGCCCTCGTCGCCGGGGCGCTGTCGAGCGATCCGGCCCGGGCCAAGGCGAGCGCTGCCGACTACGACATTGCCCCGTCGCGGGCCTACGGCTCCTACGCCGAGATGTTCGCCGCCGAGCGGAAGCTCCCCGCCGACGAGCGGATCGACTTCGTTTCCATCGCCACACCCAATCACATGCACTTCCCGGTGGCCCGGGCGGCGATCGAAGCGGGCTTCCATTGTATCTGTGACAAGCCGATGACCCTCAACGTGCCTGAGGCGGAAGAGCTTGCGGCGCTCGTTAAGGGATCGAACGTCGTCTTCGCCGTGACGCACAACTACACCGGCTATCCGCTCGTCCGTCAGGCGCGGCAGATGATCCTCTCTGGCGCGCTCGGCGACATCCAGGCGATCCGCGCCACCTACATCCAGGGCTGGCTGCGGAGCCGGCTCGAGAGCGAGGGGCAGAAGCAGGCCGCCTGGCGGACCGATCCGACCAAGAGCGGCGCCGCCGGCTGCTTCGGCGACATCGGCACCCACGCCTACAACCTCGGCCGCTACATGACCGGCCTCCTCCCCGAATCGATCAGCTGCAACCTGAAGGTCTTCGAGCCGCCGCGGCCGCTCGACGACTATGGCCATGCCGTGATCCGCTACGGCAACGGCGCCTTGGGCACTGTCACCGCCTCGCAGATCAGCCACGGCCGGGAGAACGACGTCCGGATCGAGATCGACGGCACGCTCGCCAGCCTCGAGTGGCACCAGGAAAACCCCAACCAGCTCTTCATCCGCAAGAACGGCCATCCCCACCAGATCTACACCCGCGACCCCAACGCCCCTTACACGAGCGACCCGGCGAAGGCCGCCTGCCGGCTCCCGTCGGGGCATCCGGAAGGCTTCTTCGAGGCCTTCGCCAACGTCTACCGCGCCACCTACGACGCGATGGAGCTGGCGATCGCCGGCAAGCCGTTCGAGCGCACCGACACGATCTATCCCAACATCCACGACGGCGTGGAAGGGATGTATTTCATCCAGCAGTCGGTTGCTTCGAGCAAGGCCGGTGGCGCCTGGCTGCCGCTCAAGCACCCGCTCGCCCGGCAGTAGTATCGGCACGAGGTGCCAGCACGCCAAAGGAATCGACACTTGCCTCCGGCCCCCCCAGTGAAGCGCGACACCGCCTACTTTGTCTTCGACATCGAGAGCGTCTCCGACGGGGCCCTCGTGTCGCGGCTGCGGTATCCGGAGGAAAAGCTCTCGGCGGCGGCGGCGATTGCCCGGTGGCGCGCGGAGCTGATGGCGGAGCAGGGGAAAGACTTCATTCCCTACACCTTCCAGCTCCCGGTGTCGCTGGTCATCGCGCGGGTGGCGGCCGATTACCGGCTCATTGATCTGGTCGCCCTCGACGAGGAGAAGTCGCGGCCGCCCGAGATCGCGCGACTGTTCTGGGAGGGCTGGCGGAAGTATGGCAGGCCGTGTCTGGTGACGTTCAACGGCCGCGGCTTCGACGTCCCGCTGCTCGAGCTCTGTGCCTTCCGCTACGGGCTCCCGATCCCCGACTGGTATGCCGAAGACAAGCGCAACTACGACCAGCCGCGCTACCGCTACAACATGGCGGGGCACTTCGATCTCCACGAATGGCTCACCAACAGCGGTGCGAGTAGGTTTCAGGGGGGGCTGTCGCTGGCGGCGAACCTGATCGGTAAGCCGGGGAAGCAGGACGTTGCCGGATACATGGTGCAGGATCTGTGGGACGCCGGCCGGGCTGCCGACATCCACGACTACTGCCGCGGCGACGTTCTCGACACCTACTTCATCTTCCTCCGGTCGCGCGTTCTGGCCGGTGAGCTTTCCCTCGAAGATGAGCATGTCCTCATCGAGGAGACGCGGACGTGGATCGAGGAGAAGTCAGCCTCGTCGCCGGGCCTGGCCCGCTACCTGAAGGCCTGGGGCGACTGGAAGAGCCCGTACGCGGGAGACGCGTAGCGTCATTCCTCGCGGAGCGGCGGTAGTTCCCCCCCGGCAAGCGCTTCCCCATGGCCGTGGCCCCTGCGAAATCGGCGCCAGCCATCGAGCATCCGCGGAATTCCCCGGCATCGATGAGGGCACGACGGAACGAGTCCCCGCGGAGATCGCAGCGGACGAAGTCGACCGTCTTGATGGAGGCCCCATCGAAGTCGGCATCGACGAGGCAACAGTCGATGAAGTGGCCGTCGAACCAGCAGTCGTGGAAACGAATCCCCATCATCTCGAGGCCCTCGAAGTCGAGGGAGCAGGTGAACTCAAGACCGGCGAAATCGCGACGTCCGGCGGCGTACAGCCTGACGATCTCGGTGGAAGTGAGGTCGGTCGACTGGGCCGAGGCTGCCATCGCGACTCCTCATCAGGCGGTCGCCACGAGTCAGTTTGCTGCCGGCGGCGCCTCGTCGTCGGGTGTCGCCGGTGCCGCCCCTTCCGGATTCCCCGCCGGGGCTTCTGCGGGCCGGAAGAGCGTGGCGGCCACGGCTTTGGCTGCCGCCTTGGCGTCGTCGTCGACCTTCCCCTTCGGGGCCCGGGCCTCGACCGTGTAGAGCCGCCCGCCGAGGACGACACCGTAGGCAAATCGATCGACCGGCTCGGAGAGGCCCCCCACCTTCGCCGTTCCCGGCAGCGCCCAGGCGACGCCCTTCTGGCTCCCAAAGGTTGCCGCGGCCGGTTTTTTGATCAGCTTGAGCGGGCCACCAGCCGGAAACGTCGCGGTGAGCCTCGTGCCGATCGCCGCGACGAGGTCGGGCTGGTTGGCGGCCGTGATTTCCCCGAGCCCCGCAGGCGCCGGTTCGGCCGTGACGACGATCGAGGGATACGACTTCTTCGGGCCAGGCTG
>SIAG01000249.1 GCA_009691925.1 Planctomycetaceae bacterium | reverse complement strand
ATCGCCGACTGGGCCCACTTCAACGCCATCGCCTACAACGCCAAGACTTACCAGATCTTGGTCTCGACCCGGGAGTTCAGCGAGGTGTGGATGATCGATCACAGCACCACCAAGGCCCAGGCCGCCGGGAAAACCGGCGGCAAGTCGGGCAAGGGAGGGGATCTCCTCTGGCGCTACGGCAATCCACAGACCTGGAACGCCGGCGGCGCCAGCAAACAAACGCTCCAGTGGCAGCACAACATCCAGTGGATCGCCGATGGCCTCCCCGGGGCCGGGAATCTCCTCGTCTTCAACAATGGCTGGGGACGCCCCGACGGCAGCAGCTGGTCGTCGGTGATGGAGATCAAGGCGAAGACCTACGGCCAGGCCACGACAGTCTGGAGCTACGGCAGCCCGAAGGCGGGCTTCTTCTCCCCGATCATCTCCGGCATGCAGCGGCAGCCCAACGGCAACACGCTGATCTGCGAAGGGGTGAAGGGGAACATCTTCGAGGTCATGCCGGCCGGCAAGGTCGTGTGGCGATACGTCAATCCCGACATCGCCGGCGGCAACACGCTCACCCAGGGAGCCTCCGCTCCCGCGCTCAACGTCAGCGGCACCCCCGGCGTATACACGAATCTCACTTTCCGGGCGCTGAAGTACACAGCATCCTACCCGGGCCTTGCCGGCCGCTCGCTCACAGCAGGCAAGCTCATCGAGAAATATCCGGCGTTCCACGACACCGTCGGCTTCTACGATCCAACGAGCCTCTCGTGGAGCCTCAACTCCCATGCCGACGGCACTTCGACGGCCGTCAAGAAAATTACCCCGGGCATCGCCCCGCAGGTGGCAGCAAGCGCCGCCGGACTGCCGTTTGTTGGCGACTTCGACGGGAGCGGCAAAAAAACGGTCGGTGTCTATGATGGCGCTGCCGGGACCTTCCGCCTCGATTTCAATAACGACGGCGTCGCCGACTCGATTGTGCCGATTCCCGGGGCGAAGCCGTGGTGGCAGCCACTAGCAGGCAACTGGGACGGCGTGGGCGGGGACGAGCTCGGCATCTATGACTCCCGCGCCCACACCTTCCGCTTCTACACGCTCCAGGGCACGCAGGCTACGGCCCCGTTTGTCACCCCCGCCCTCCCCGCGACCTGGCGGCCGCTCGTTGGCGACTGGAACGGCGACGGCAAGGTCACCGTCGGGCTCTACGATCCCCTCTCCTGCACCTTCTATCTCAACAACAAGATCGACGGCTCGATCACGTCATTGACGACGTTCAAGACGCCGAAGGTCCCTGCCACGTGGATTCCGCTCGCCGGCGACTGGAACGGCGACAAGAAGACCACGGTGGGCCTCTACGATCCCGTCTCCCGGACGGTCTACCTCAACAACCGCACCGATGGCTCGATCACAAACTTGATCACGTACACCCTCCCGGTGGGTCCCAGGGCGATTCCCGTGGCGGGCAACTGGGGATCCTTCCCGCAGCAGAAAGCATCGGTCAGCCCGGCGCTGCTGGCCGCCGCGGTTTCGTTCGATCCGACGAAGCCGAAGACGAGCCTCAACGTCGTCAAATGATCCCGCGTCGGCACCGCCTTGCGGCGTCCGGCGTCAGGAGGTGGGAACGACGGCCGGTGGTGGAACTGCCGCCGGGGCCCGCCGCCGCGAGAGCCAGTGGACGAGGCTGTCGAGATACAGATAGACGACCGGGGTCGTGAACAGCGTCAGCATCTGGCTGACGATCAGGCCGCCGACGATCGCGATCCCCAGCGGCCAGCGAAGCTCGGCGCCGGGGCCCGTGCCCAGCGCCAGCGGCAAGCCTCCCAGGAGCGCTGCGAGGGTCGTCATCGTGATCGGCCGGAAGCGGAGGATGCAGGCCTCGACGATCGCATCGCGCGGCGAAAGGCCTCTGGTCCGCTCCGCCTCGAGGGCGAAGTCGATCATCATGATCGCGTTCTTTTTGACGATCCCGATGAGGAGGATGATGCCGATCATCGCCATCACGTCGAGCTGGCTCCCGGTCCACTGAAGCGCCAGCAGCGCCCCCAGACCGGCGCTGGGGAGCGTGGAGATGATCGTGAGGGGATGGATGATGCTCTCGTAGAGCATGCCGAGGACGAGATACACGGTGACGACCGCCGCGAGGATCAGGAGCGGCTGGTTGGCGAGCGCCTCGCGGAATACCTGCGCCGTCCCCGAGAAGCTCCCTCGGACGGTGGCCGGCATCCCCAGCTCCGCCGCCTTCGTCTCCACCGCCTCGACCGCCTCCCCGAGCGACACCCCCGGGGCGAGATTGAACGACACCGTCGCCGACGGAAACTGCGCGGTGTGATTGACCATCAGCGGCGCGTTGCCGGTGGTCAGCGACGCCAGCGATTCCAGCGGCACCTGCAGGCCGCTCGAGCCGGTGACATGAAGGCTCGAGAGGCCGTCGGGGCCTTGGAGGAATCCCGACTCCAGCCCCATCACGACCCGGTACTGGCCGAGCGGCCGGTACATCACCGACACCTGCCGCTGGCCGAAGGCGTCGTAGAGGGCATCGTCGATCTGACGGGGGGAGATGCCGAACCGGGCTGCGGCGTCGCGGTCGATCGTCAGGCCGGCCTGGAGTCCGCGGTTTTGCTGGTCGGAGCGGATGTCGGTCAGCTCCGGCATCGCACGCATCGCCCGCACGAGCTTCGGGCCCCATTCATTCAGATCGGTGAGATTGTCGCCGCGGAGGGTGAACTGATACTGCGAGCTGCTCGGGCGGCCGCCGATCCGCAGATCCTGCACCGGCTGCATGATCATCGTCGCGCCGGTGAGCTGCGAGAGCTTCCCGCGCAGCCGACCGATGACCTGGTCGGCCGCCATCCCGTCGCGCTCCTCCTTCGGCACGAGGCTGATAAACATCCGCGCTGCGTTTGGGCTCCCCCCCGCGGCCCCGCCGGTCGATCCGGTGATCCCGGCCACCGCCGGATCCTCCTTGATGGCGAGCGAGAACTTCGTCAACAGCCCGCTCATCGTCTGAAAAGAAGTGTCCTGATCGGCGTCGAGGGTGCCGGTGATCCGGCCGGTGTCTTGCTGCGGGAAGAATCCCTTCGGCACGATGACATACATCCACACCGTCAGCGCAATCGTCGCCAGGTTCACCGCCATCGTGATTCGCGGATGGCGCATGACGACGCCGAGGAGCCGGCCGTAGCCCGCGGTGACGCCGTCGAGAAAACGCTCCGTGAGCCGGCTGACAAGCCCCTGCCGGGCATGCCCTGCGGGACGCAGCAGCCAGGCGCACATCATCGGCGTGAGGGTCAGCGACACGACCATCGACACGAGGATCGCCACCGAGAGGGTGACGGCGAACTCGCGGAACAACCGCCCCACGATCCCGCCCATAAGAAGGATGGGGATGAAGACGGCCACAAGCGAGATGCTGATCGAGAGCACCGTGAAGCCGATCTCGCGGGCCCCCAGAAACGCCGCCGCCATCGGGCTCATCCCCTCCTCACGGTGGCGGGCAATGTTCTCGAGAACAACGATTGCGTCGTCGACAACGAATCCCGTCGCGATCGTGAGGGCCATGAGCGAGAGGTTGTCGAGGCTGTAGCCGAGGGCGTACATCGCCGAGAACGTGCTCACCAGCGACACCGGCACGACAACACTGGGGATGAGCGTCGCCCGCCAGTCCCGCAGGAACAGAAACACCACCCCGACGACGAGCCCTACCGAGAGGAGGAGCGTGTGCTGAACGTCGACAATGCTCGCGCGGATCGTCGCCGTTCGGTCCATAGCGAGATCGAGGCGCATCCCCGCCGGGATCTGGGCGCGCAGCTGCGGGAGGATCAGGAGCACGTTGTCGACGGTGCGGATGATATTGGCATTGGGCTGCCGGTAGAGGATGAGCATGATCGTCGGCCGAGCGTTGTAGACCCCGGCGACGCGGACATCCTCGACGGAATCGACGACGGTGGCCACGTCTCCCAGCCGGATCGCGGCGCCGCGCCGCCAGGCGACGATCAACTGCCGATATTCCGCCGCGGTGAACAGCTGGTCGGTCGTGGCGATCGACCAGGTCGTCACACCGTCATCGACGGAGCCCTTGGGGCGGTTGGTGTTGGCCTGCTGGAGGCAGGTGCGGACGTCGTCGAGACCGAGGTCATAGCGCTCGAGAACCATCGGGTTGACAGCGACGCGGACGGCCGGTGGGGAGCCGCCGCTGACGACCACCTGGCCGACGCCCTGGACCTGCGAAAGCTTCTGCTGGAGGAGCGTGCTGGCGACGTCCTGGAGCCGGGGTTTCTCGTGGAGATCGGACGTCATCGCCAGAATGAGAATCGGGGCGTCGGCGGGGTTGACCTTCCGCAGGTCGGGATTCCGGGGGAGGTTCGCGGGGAGGCGGCCGCGGGCGGCGTTGATCGCCGCCTGAACGTCGCGCGTGGCGGCGTCGATGTTCCGGTCGAGGTCGAACTGGAGCGTGATCGACGACTGCCCGAGGGTGCTCTGCGACGTCATCTCCGTGACGCCGGCGATAAGGCCGAATTGACGCTCCAGCGGCGTCGCCACCGCCGAGGCCATCGTCTCGGAGCTCGCCCCCGGGAGCCCCGCGCCGACGTTGATCGTCGGATATTCCACCTGCGGCAGCGGCGACACCGGGAGGAGAAAGTAGCAGATCGCCCCCACGAGCGTGATCGCCACCGCTAACAGCGACGTCCCGATTGGGTGGCGGATGAACCAGGTCGAGATGTTCATCGCGCGGCCTCCTTTGGAACCCTGCCCGCGTCGACCGGCCCACCGCCGCTGCCCCCGCGGACCCACCGCCCGACGGCGTCGAACCACAGATAGATCACCGGCGTCGTGTAGAGCGTGAGGAGCTGGCTGACGAGCAGGCCGCCGATGATCGTGACTCCTAAGGGACGCCGCAGCTCCGAGCCGACGCCGGTGCCAAACGCCAGCGGCACCGCCCCGAGGAGCGCGGCCATCGTCGTCATCATGATCGGCCGGAACCGCAGCAAGCAGGCCTGATAAATAGCCTCGCGCGGCGTCACCCGGCGCCCGGCGATCCCGCGACGCTCCGCCTCCATGGCGAAGTCGATCATCATGATCGCATTCTTCTTGACGATCCCAATCAGAAGAATCACCCCGATCAGCGAGATGACGCTCAAGTCGGTCCGATAGACAAGCAGAGCGGCAAGCGCCCCCACTCCGGCGCTGGGGAGCGTGGAGAGGATCGTGATCGGATGGACAATGCTCTCGTAGAGAACCCCGAGGACGATGTAGACGGTGACGATCGCGGCGAGGATCAGCCAGCCCTGATTGGCCAGCGACGCCCGGAAGGCGGCGGCTGTCCCCTGGAAGGCGGTCTGAATCCCGGCGGGCATCTCCAGCCCAAGGCGGGCCGACTCGATCGCGTCGACGGCTTCGCCGAGCGACACGGCCGGCGCGAGGTTAAACGACACCGTCACCACCGGGAACTGCCCCTGGTGATTCACCGCCAGCGGTGCGCTCGTCTCTTCGAGCCGGGTCACCGCCCCCAGCGGCACGCGCGTCTCCCCCGGCCTTCCCGGCACACCGGCGCGGACGTACATCTGCGCCATGTCTTGCGGCGTGTCACGGAAGGCCGGCGCCACCTCGAGGATGACGCGGTATTGGTTGAGCTGCGTGAACAGCATCGAGATCTGCCGCTGGCCGAAGGCGTCGTAGAGGGCGTCGTCGATCATCTGGGGCGTGATCCCCAGCCGCGAAGCGCTGTCGCGGTCGATGACGAGCCGGGCCTGCCGACCGTCGGTCTGCTGGTCGCTGGCGACGTCGGCGAGCTCGGGGAGCTCCTGAAGCCGGGCGACGAACCGGGGGGCCCAGGCGGCCAGCTCCGCGGCGTCGGGCGACTCGAGGCTCACCTGATACTGCGTCCGGCTGACGCGGGTCTCCACGGAGAGATCCTGCACCGGCTGCATGTACAGCCCGATTCCCTCGACCGCCGCTAGTGCGGGCTGGAGCCGGCGAATGACCTCGACAGCGCTCGTCCCCCGATCGGCGAGGGGCTTGAGATTGATCTGGATCCGGCCGCTGTTGAGCGTAACGTTCGTGCCGTCGATGCCGATGAAGCTCGACAAGCTTTCCACCGCCGGGTCGGCGAGAATCACCCGATTCAGCTCGAGCTGCCGATCGCGCATGGCCTCGAACGAGATGCTCTGCGGCGCTTCGGAGATGCCGAGGATGACGCCGGTGTCCTGAACGGGGAAGAACCCCTTCGGAACGATCTGCGCGAGGTACCAGGTAGCCAGGAGCGTTGCCACGAACGTCGCCATCGTCGCCGGCTGGTGGGCGAGGACGAAGCGGAGCGTCGCGGCGTAGAGCCTCGTGAACAGCCCCTGCTCCCCGGCGTTGTGCCCCCCCCC
>SIAG01000248.1 GCA_009691925.1 Planctomycetaceae bacterium | reverse complement strand
GTCCGCACGAACTCGACGCGCCCTTGCTCTCCCCCGACGGCACGAAGCTGTATGTCGCGGGAGAGCAAGGGCGCGTCGAGTTCGTGCGGACGGCCGATGGCGGGAGCGAGCCGGGCTTCGACGCCGGGCCGGTGCCGATCCGCGAATTGGCCTGGGTGCCGCAGCCCCCATCGATCGCGGCGGCGTGTGCGGACGGGGCGGTGCGGATCTGGCCGGTCGGCGCAGCAGCCGAGCCGAGGATCCTCCGCGACACCGTGCCACTGGTGTCACTGGCGGTCTCTGCTGACAGTAGCAGGCTCGCGACGCTCTCCGAGGCGGGGGTCGTCCAGCATTGGTCGCTGGCCACCGACACCCCCCTCCAGACCTTCCCCGGCCATGCGGCCGGACGTGGCCGGGTGCGATGGCTGGCCGACAATCTCTCGGTCCTTTCGGGATCGACCGACCGGACCGTGCGTCAGGTAAAGGGGAGCGCCCTCCGCTCGCTGCGGATTGGCGCCGGGCCGATCACGGCCCTGGCGAGCGCCGGCAGCCAGGTGGTGGTCGCCAGCGCCGACGGGAGCGTGCAGGTGGCCGATCTCGTCGGCAACAATCCTCCGCGCCGGATCACCGACGGCTTGGCCCTGCCGGTCGTGCTCGCGGCCCGCCCCGATGGACAGCGGCTGGCCGTGGGGGATGGCACGGGGGGGATCGGGATCTGGGAATCGAATGGTTGGCAGCGGCTCGAGCAATGCACCGTGCGCTCGGCGCCTGCGGCCCTCGGCTGGAGTGGCGATGGCCGCAAGCTCGTGGCGGCGACGGCACCAACCGCTGCCGGGGGCCCGACGCTCGAGGTCTTTGGTCCGCCGCGGGCGCCGGCCACGGCCTCCCCCGGCAAGGAGTTTGTGCCGCATCAGTCGATTGAGGCGGGCGTTGCCATCAGGGCCCTGGCTGTCGATGCGGAAGGACGGGGGACGTGGTGCCTGCATGACGACGGCAGGCTGTGCGAGTGGGGGCTTGCGGCCCTCGATGCATTCCGGCGGTTCGATGCTGGCAGCCCGGTGCTGGCCGTCGCAATCAGCCGCGACGGCGGGACGGTGGTGTCGGGGGGGAACGATCAGTCGGTGCGGGTGTGGGATCCGGCCACCGGGCAGCAGCGGGCCCAGATGACCGGTCACGCCGGGCCTGTGCTGGCTCTGGCCCTGACCCCGGACGACGCGATGATCGTCTCGGCCTCGGGGGATCTGACGCTCCGGCTGTGGGATGTCAGCGGTGGGCGGGCCCTCAAGCAACTGGCTGCCACCGATGAGGCGGTATACTCGCTCTCGGTCCATCCGGCGGGGCGCACCGTCGCGGCGGGAGGGGCCGATCGGTCGATCCATCTCTACGACATTCTCGGCGGGGGGATCGAGCGGTCGTTGCGGGGGCATACTGATTTCGTTCACGCCGTGGCCTTCAATCGCCAGGGCACAAGGCTGCTCTCCTACGGGTATGCCGGGGTGCTCAAGATCTGGAATCCCGCCGATGGCACGCTCCTCCATGACACGGTGGTGGGGCGGATCGGGAATAACGCCTGCTGGGGAGCGGCGGCAGGGGGGGCGGATTCCGGTGGGGTGCCGGCGGCCGTCGACGACCGGATCGGGGTCGCCTGCGGAGATGGAACGGTGCGAATCGTCGTCGTGCTGCTGTCGGCACGATAAGGGGTGGAGCGAACGGAGAAAGGGAATGACCATGCCAGCTGCGTCATGCCGGGAGATCTATCGGATCGTGGTCGTCGGCCTGTGGTTGGCGACGCTGTGGTTGGCTCCGGTCAGCCCGTGCCCGGCGGCGGAACCGGCAGCCCCGTCAGGAGCCCCGTCGGTCGCTCTCGCATCCGGACTCGGGCCGCGCGGTGAATGTGTCGGGCTGGCGTTTGAGTCGGGAGGCGTGCCGGTGCTCGTCGGCGCTGGCGCCCGGCGGCAACTTGTTGTCACCGGCTCATACAGCTCGGGGCAGCGGCACGATGTGACGGGCGCGGTCACCTGGGAGGTGAGCCCTGTCGGCCATGCCCGGATCGGTGCCGACGGGTTTCTCGAGCCACTCGCCGACGGCGACCTCACAATCACCGCCCGGCTGGGGGACTCGTCAGCGGCGCTCCCCTTGCGCATCGAAAGGACGGCTGAGGAGCTCCCCGTCAGCTTCACCAACGAGATCGTCCCGATCTTTACCCGGCTCGGCTGCAACGCCGGTGGCTGCCACGGGAAGTCGGACGGGCAGAACGGCTTCCGCCTCTCGCTCCTCGGCTTCGAGCCGGCCGAGGACTACGCCTTCCTCGTCCACGAGACGCGTGGCCGGCGGATCTTTCCCGCCGATCCCGAGTTTTCCCTCCTGATCACAAAGCCGACAAACCTCCTTCCGCACGGTGGCGGGCGACGCCTCGCCGAAGATTCGCACGAGCGCGAGCTCCTCGTCCGCTGGATCCGCCAAGGGGTCCCGTTCGGGAGTGCCGACGACCCGGTCATCGAGCGCATCCGCGTCATCCCCGAGCAGCGCGAGATGCCGTTTGACGGTCGGCAGCAGCTGGCCGTGATCGGCGACTACAGCGACGGCAGCCAACGTGACGTGACGCGCCTGGCGATGCTCGAGTCGAACCAGGCGGAGCTGGCCACCGTCGACAGCACGGGGCTGGTGACGACGAAACGCCGGCCGGGGGAAGCGGCGGTGATGGTCCGGTTTCAGGGGAAGGTGGCCCTCTTCCGGGCGCTCCTTCCCCAGGGGCTGACGGTGGCGGCGACGCCGCCGGAACGCAATTTCGTCGACACCGCCGTGATCAACCGGCTCCGCCGCCTCGGGCTTCCGCCGTCGCCGGTGTGCAACGACGGCACCTTCATCCGGCGGGCGACGATCGACATCGCGGGGAGGCTGCCGACGGCCGATGAGGTCCGCGCCTTTCTCGCTGCCAGCTCTGCCGACAAGCGCGACCGACTCGTCGATCGGCTCATCGCCAGCCCCGACTATGCCGACAACTTCGCCGCGAAATGGTCGGCGGTGCTGCGGAACAAACGCCGCAATGGCACCGACAGCATCTACACCTTCCGCTTCCACGACTGGCTCCGGGACGCGCTCGACCGCAATCTCCCCTACGACCAGATCGTCCGGGGGGTGTTGACCGCCGCCGGGGACGCGGAGGCCCATCCGCCGGTGCAGTGGTTCCGCGAGGTGTCGCAGCCGGGATTGCAGATGGAGGACACGGCGCAACTCTTCCTGGGGATGCGGCTGGGCTGTGCGAAGTGCCACCACCATCCGTTCGAGGAGTGGAGCCAGCAGGATTACTACGGCTTCGAGGCCTTCTTCACGCAGGTGGGCTTGAAGAACAGCCTCTTCAACCCGCAGCAAAACCAGCCCGACATGGTCTATCTCAAGGATGTTGTGCCGGCGTCGACAAACCCTCGCACGGGCAAGCCGGTGCCACCGACGCCCCTCGGCGGCGCGGCGCTCGACATCCCCGCCTGGGAGGATGCGCGGCACCGGCTCGTCGACTGGATGGTGGAACCGACCAATCCATTTTTCGCCAAGGCGCTGGTGAACCGCACCTGGAAGCACTTCATGGGGCGCGGGATCGTGGAGCCAGAGGATGATCTCCGCGTCACCAATCCGCCCACGAATCCAGAGCTCCTCGACGCCCTGGCGGCCCGGTTCATCGCCAGCGGCTTCGACCTCAAGGATCTCGTTCGCACGATCTGCACGTCGTCGGCCTACCAACTCTCGTCGGAGGCAACGGACGACAACCGGCTCGATCGACAGAACTTCTCCAGCTTCCAGCCCCGTCGCCTCACCGCCGAGATCCTCTTCGACGCGATCAACAGCGCCGTCGGTGTCCCCGCCACGTTCAACGGTCTTCCTGCCGGGACCCGCGCGGTGCAGCTCCCCGACAACGGCTTCGACACCTACTTCCTCAAAGTGTTCGGCAAGCCGGAGGCCACGAGTGCTTGCGAGTGCGAGCGCAACCCCGAGGCGAATCTCGCCCAGTCGCTCCACCTCCTCAATTCGCAGGAGGTCCAGGGGAGGCTCCAGGGGGACAAGGCCTTGCCGGCGACGTTTGCCAAGGACGAGGCCCGATCGCTCGACGAGCTGATCGACGAGCTCTATCTGCGGGCCTTCGCCCGCCAGCCGACGGCGGCTGAACGCGGCATCGTCCGGGGGCATGTCGAGGGGGCCGACAACCGCCAGCAGGCCTGGGAGGACATCCTCTGGGCGGTGCTCAATGCCAAGGAATTCCAGTTCGTGTGGTGACCGTTGTTACCGGCCGCTGGGCCATGGGAAGGGGAAGAGAAATGCGTTTTGTATTCGCGCGGCCTCGTCGCCTTCTGCCGAACCACAGGCCACGACTTTTTGTGGCGGGTGTTGTCCGCGTTGTCGTCGCCATCTTTGCCATCCTTGCCGTCGTGCTCCCGAGCCAACCGGCCGCGGCACAGCTGCCGGCGGCTCGTCTGGATGCGATTTTCCCGGCCGGTGGCCCGGCCGGCACGACGTTCACGATGACGCTTCACGGCGTCGATCTCGACGACCTTGCCGAGCTGCGGTTCTCGCATCCGGGAATCTCGGCGAAGCCGCATCTGGCGGAGCCCGGCCCCTTCGATCGCCCTCCCTACGGCAATGGGCCTGGGGCGGTGGAAAACCAGTTCGATGTCACGATCGCCGCCGACGTTCCGGCCGGAGCGCACAGCGTCCGCGTGTTCGGACGCTACGGCTTGTCGCCGGGGAAAGCGTTCTTCGTCGATCCCCTCCCGGTGCTGTCGGGGCCGGAGCCCGATCGGCCGGATGACGAGCCGCTCACTGTCGCGCTGCCGGGGATCATCGACGGCGTTTTCAATCCGGCCGGCGATGTCGATCGCTTTTTCATCAATGCCAAGGCAGGGGAGCGCCTCACGATCCGGGTGCTGGCCAGACAGATCGATTCGCGGGCCCGGCCGGTCCTCTCGATCGCCGCTCCGGACGGGAGGATCGTCGCTGCCGCCCGCGCCGATGGTGGCGCCGACGCCGTGCTGGGGATCACGTTCCCCGCCGATGGCCGCTATCTCCTCGAGGTCCGAGACGAGGTCCACGGCGGAGGTGGAGATCATCCCTACCGGCTGCTGCTCACGACTGCCCCCTGGCTGGCGGCCATCTTCCCCGCCGCGGCGCTGCCCGGGTCAAACGAGGAAGTCCTCCTCCTCGGCCGGGGTCTTCCGGGGGGGCAACCGTCCACCATGACCCTCGACGGCGCGCCCCTCGAGGAGCTGCGGCTGCGGGTCGCTGTCCCGGCCGACAAGCCCGGGGGAATCCGCTTCGACGGCCGGCTCGAGCCGGGGCAGTTCGCGGTCGATGGTGTCGGCGTGAAGGTCGATGGTCCGGGCGGCCCCTCGAATCCCCTCCTCCTGTCGGTGGCCACTCAAGCGCTTGTCCGCGAGGCCGACGGCAACGACCGGCCCGCAAGCGCCCAGCCTCTCTCGCTGCCGTGCGAGGTGGCGGGGAGGTTTTATCCGCGGCGCGATATCGATTGGTATTCGTTCGAGGCCAAGAAGGATGACCGACTGTGGATCGAGGTCTGGTCGCACCGGCTCGGCGCCCCGGTCGATCCGGCGCTGGTCATCCAGCGGGTCGAGGCTCCGGCCGAGGGAGCGACGGAGCCGAAGGTGACGGTCGTGGCGAGCGTCGACGACGCCGGTCAGGTGGCCGGCATGAACGACATCACGAGGCGTCACGGCGGGCGGGAGTTCGACCAGCGGAGCTTCGACCCGGCGCTGTTGTTCACGGCGCCGGCCGACGGCACCTACCGGCTCCTCCTCCGCGAGAGTCGCTCGCAGCTCCGCGATGATCCGCGCCTCGTCTATCGGCTCGTCGTCCGTCCGCCACAGCCCGACTTCCGGCTCGTGGCCGTGCCGGTCGACACGTCGGGCGCGCTCCTGCTGCGCAAGGGGGGGCGGGAGATGGTGCGCGTCGTCATCGCCCGGCTCGACGGGTTTGACGGTGAGGTGACGGTGGCGGCCAGCGGTCTCCCGGCGGGAGTGACCGCGACGGAGATCGTCATCGGGCCGGGAAGTTCCGTCGGCTATCTCATCCTCTCGGCCGATGCCGGTGCGGCGCCGGTCCAAGGGGCGCTGGCCGTCAGCGGCCGGGCGACGATCGCCGGGCAGCCGGTCGCCCGCGAGGCCCGCTCCGGGATGGCCCTCGACACGCTTCCGTTCGTGCAGCCGGATGGGCAGGGGCAGAGCGTTCGGGCCCGCCTCATCGAGCGGATCATGGTGAGTGTGTCGGCTGACGAGAAGGCGGGCGTGGCCCTCGGGCTCGGCGATGGAAAGCCGATCGAAACCTGCCGGGGCGCGGTCGTGAAAGTTCCCTGGACGGCGACGCGTGCGGAGGGAGCGA
>SIAG01000247.1 GCA_009691925.1 Planctomycetaceae bacterium | reverse complement strand
GAATGAAGTCCTCGACGACGGTACTGTCGCGGGCTGGAGCGTGGCGCACGACGCTGGTAGGCGTGTCACTTCTGGGAGCCTTCGTTGCTGGTCGGCCGCTGCGGGGGAGCGATGACACAGTCGGCGAGGAGAAGGAAGCCCAGCAGCAACAAAATCAGTTTCAAACCATCGCGCTTGATCAGCAGATGCAGCAGATGCTCGGGGACGGGAACGGCCGCGGGATTGAGGTTGTGCGCACCAAAGCGATGGCGATTCTGCAGCTCGAGATCGACAGCCTCGACGAAGCCTGTGGCTTGAGCGATGCCCAGCGCGACAAGCTCACGCTCGCCGCCCGCCTCGAAGCGGCCGAGTCGATGCAGCTTTTCGAGGGCTTTCAGCGTCGTTATACGGGGCGTACCGTCGACTTCCAGACCCGTGAGGGACAGGAGACGTGGCAGCAGTTCGATCGGGAGCTCAGCGAGATCCAGCGGGCCACCTCCCGGTCTGGCAGTGCGCGGCATCTCCCCGGCAGGGTCGTCGGCAGTTTGCTCGACGACCGCCAGCGAGAGGTGTGGAAGGGGGAAGCGGCCCTCCGCCGGGCCTCCCAATGGCGGCGGACCATGGACGGGGGTCTTGGGATCCTCGAGTCCTCTGCCGGACTGACCGACCGGCAGCACGAGGCGCTCGTCGCGATGCTCATGGAAGATCCACCGCAGATCGACATGGGGAAAGCCCGGGAGGCGTTCGGGGACCAAAGTCCGTTTCTTTGCTGGTATGCGCTATCGCGCCTCGATAGCGACCGGCTCGAGGCGATCTTCGACGCCCGCCAGTGGGAGAAGGTCAGCACCATCGTCAGGCAGGGGGAGCAGTGGCAGCCCCAGATCGACACCATGAAACTGATCGAGGAGTGAGGGGATGGATCGATCCGCGGGAATGCTGAACAAGGTGCAGAGGATAGCCATCCGGCTGGCGACCGTGGCGGTCGCCGTCTGGCCGGTCGCTGCTGCGGCGCAGGCGCCGTCGATCCGCAGCGGCGATCCAGTGCCGCGCGATATCCGGGAGATCTACGACGCCGGCTGCCGGTATCTTGCCCGCACCCAGGATCCCTCCGGCACCTGGAAAGACAGCCAGGAGGGGCCCGGGGTCACCGGGATGGCGATGATGGTCCTGCTGGCGTCGGGGGAGGATCCCAACCACGGCGCTTATGCCACGAACATCCGCCGGGCCCTTCGCAGCATCATCCGCTCGCAGGATCCGAGCACCGGGTTTTATGGCGGAAACGCCGGGATGGGGCATTCGAGCATGTACCAGCACGGCTTCGCGATGCTGGCGATGGCCGAGGCCTACGGCACCGTCGACGACCGGCGGCTGTGGTCGGAGGAGGAGGGGGGTGGCAAGGGACTGTCGACGGGCGCCTCGCTCGAACTGGCGGTCAAGCTTGCCGTCACATCGGCGAAGAAAAATCCCGTCGGGGCGTGGCGCTATTCGCCCGACGCAACCGACCATGACACGTCCGTCAGCGGCGCCATCCTGATGGGGCTGCTCGGGGCGAGAAACGCCGGCATCGAGGTGCCCGACGAGACGATCGACCGGGCGATCGACTACTTCGCCTCGATGACCGCTCCCGACGGCCGGGTCGGCTATTCCAGCCCCGGTGGGGGGAGCGACGCCACGACCTCGATCGGCACGCTCGTGATGGCGATCGCCCGCCGCAAGGAGATGCCGCAATTTGTCAAAGCGGCCGACGCCATCAAGCAGGCCAGTCAGGGAGGGCGAAACGATGGCGGGTATCCCAACTACACCCGCTATTACCGCGCTCAGGCGCTGTTCCAGGCCGACGTCGATGCCTGGAAGGAATGGAACAGCAAAGTTGTCAGCGAAATCAAGGCCCAACGTCGCCCCGACGGTGGGCTCGTGGCGGGGGCCAACGGCGGGGATGGTGGTGAGTTTGCCGGCACGTCGCTCTCGCTGCTCGCCCTCGCCGTCAACTTCCGGTTTCTCCCCATCTATGAGCGTTGAGTAGCCGGCCGCTCCTGCCAGGAATCTCTCATGCCCCTTTTCTTATGCTTCCTCCGATTGCGTTGCCGGAGGCCGGAATGCGCCGGCATCGTGTGGGGGACGCTTGTCGCCGTGGCCCTCCTGGCGGGCAGCGCCCGTTTCGCTCGGGCAGCCGACGGCGATGGGCCGACTGCGGTGCTCAGCCTGCCGGGGGGCACGATTGCCGGTCGGCTCGTCGAGTCTCTGCCTGCCGGCGAGGGGGCTAGCCCCACGATCCGCTGGCAGTCTCCCGATTTCGCCGGGCCGTTCGAGTTCCCGCTCGATCGGGTCGGCAGGATCTCATTCGATCGGCAGCCGGGGGCGTCCATCCTCAGGGGGACGGGCCATTGGAAGTTCGAATTGTCCGATGGCGATCTCGTCGTCGGACGCCTCGAATCGATCGATGCTTCAATGGTCGTAATCTCGATCGGGCCGGCCGAGGCGCCTGGGCGCATCGAGCTTGAGCGGGAGAGAGTGCGGCGAATCTCCACGGCAGTGGCGCCCTCGACGTATGTCTGGAACGGTGGGCTTGACCACTGCCAGACATCCGCGGCGAGCCACTGGCGGACGCGGGCCGGCGGGCTAGCCAGCACGACCTCAGGCGCCATGCTGCGCATCGATGGCGGCGAAGGGGATCGGATGCGATACGACCTGGCCCTTGCCTGGGACGAGCCGCCGCGCGTGCGCCTCGGCTTTGGCGAGTTCCGCGCGAAGTCGAACGTCAACGGCGGCCCCGTCAGCGCGGCCTACCGGATCGAGCTGACTGCGGAGGGGCTGATCGTCGTCCGCGACGAGGCCCGCCCGGATGGAACAGGGGTGGCCGATCTAGCGCCGTGTGGGGACTTGTCTGAGAACGGGCTGACGCTTTCCGTTTTCATCGATCGGCAGGCGGGCCGGATCGTCGTCGCGCGGCCTGGAGAGACGGCTCCGCTCTGCGATCTGTCGATCGAGCCTCTTCCGGTCGCTCCGGTGAGAGCCTTCCCCGAACAGACGGGGCAGGTGGAGGGGCAGGGGGAGGGTCTTCAGGTAGATGTCCTGTCGGGAGCGGTGGTGCTCGAAAGGCTCAGAATCTCTCCATGGAACGGAGGCGAAACGCTGCCCGATGAGGATCAGCCGGCGGCAGTGGAGCTCAACGACGGCCGGGTGATCACGGGGAACGTGACGGGACTGTCCGACGACGGGCGGGCCCTTGTGGTGGTCCCAGGAGAAGCAGCTGGATTCTCACCACAAAACGTGCTTCTCGACTCGGTGGCGGCGATCCGATTCCCCGCCGCGGCCGCCCCGACGGCCGGCGAGGAAAGCCCGTCGTCCCGCCGCGTGCGGGTCAGCGATCGCTTTGGCTCGAGCCTGACTGGAGAACTCATCGGCGTCGCGGAAGGGAACGTCACGATCAAGCATGCGGCGATCACAGCGCCGGTGAGCCTGCCGATCGGATTCCTCGAGGGGATCGGGGCGATCGCGTTGGCCGCCGAAGATCCTGTCCTTCCCGGCCGTGTCGGCCGGCTCGAGTTAGAAGACACGACGCACGACGGCTGTCTGGTGCCCGTCCCCGCCGAGGGGGCCGCAGCCGGCTGGGGAGCGATCGGCTGGCTGCCACGGGAGAGCCTGATTGCGGCACCCTTCGCGCCGGCCGCCGACGGGAGCGCTCCGCAAACAACGATCCGCTACGACGAATCGTCACCCAACGACAGCGATGACGACCAGAACGGCTGGATCGGGGTGACCATCGGCAAGGTCGACGGCAAGGCGACGATCACAGAAGTGATCCCGGGGGGGCCATTCAGCCAATCGTTCGGTTGGGGCGGCGCCCCGGTTCACCTCCGCGCCGTTGCCCCCCGGGGGGACGGCGTGTTTGTCGCCACCGAGGGATTGCCGATCGAGGACGTCATGTGTCTCGTCCAGGGGCGGGCCGGCACCAGGGTGCAACTCCAAGTCTCGGAGGGGACAATCTGGACCAACCGCAGTCTGGACCTCGAGCGCGCGTTGCATCCGATCTGGGGACGGGATGGGCAGCGGCTCCGCGAGGTTTTCAAGGCCCAGGAGCGGTTGCTTGCCCGCGCGAAGCGCAAGGAGGCCGGCGACACGGAACAAAATAGCTTCCAATCCGTCGTGGTTCTCGAGACGGGGGAGGCTGTCGTCGGTGATGTCGAGTCGATCGACGAGGGGGGCGTCCGACTCCTGCGGGAGGGGGCCGAACCGGTGACGATTCCCGCCAGCGCCGTGAAGGCCGTGGAGCTCGTGCCGAAAACCGGCGTGTTGATCTCGCCGGAGAAGTTCCGCAGCCTGACGACGCTCCCACGCTCGCAGCGATTTCTCCCCCCGACGCATCTTGTCCGCTCGATGCAGGGGGATTACCTGCGCGGCCGACTCGAGAGCATGGATGGGGAAAATCTGCGGATCGCTGTCGATGCCGATCCACGGGGCAAGCCGCTCTCGATCCCGCGGCAGGACGTGGCGCGAGTGATCTGGCTCCACCCCGAATCCCTCGACCCCACCTGGCAGCCGGAGGCGGTTCGATCTTCACCGGGGCTGCCGGTCGAAGCGGTGACGCTCTCCGTCGGACGGCTGCGGATGGCGGCGACCGGCATCGAGGGGAACGTTCTTGTCGGCTCTCACGCGATCTTCGGGCCCAGCCGCATCGATCTCAACTCGATCGATCGGCTCCTCATCGGCGGGGTCCTCGAGGAAACGCCGAAGCGGCTTCCCTACGCCCAGTGGCAATTGCAGCCGGCCGCCGAGCCGCGGAATCTCCCCAAG
The DNA here is from genome assembly GCA_009691925.1 of Planctomycetaceae bacterium. GTDB lineage: Bacteria > Planctomycetota > Planctomycetia > Pirellulales > UBA1268 > QWOP01. The sequence goes on along the minus strand of SIAG01000247.1, from coordinate 1,657 downwards.
CAGCGGCTAGCAACGCCCTGACAAAAACTCATGCGGGCCGGCCTCACTCCGGCCGGCGCCGATCCATCGGCCGCGCCGCGTCGGCCTCGAAGTCGGTGATCAGGAATTGGCCTTCCTGCTTGCGGAGATCGACCTTGAGATCGATCAGCGCCGAGACCGGTCCGCTGGCCCCGCCAGCGCCGCGGGCGTCGCCCCGGGTGTGGATGAGCATCTCAGCCCGGGCCAGGCGCGCTGCCGCCGGCCCCCGAAGCGTGACATCGAGCCGCGTGATCCGCACCTCCTCGGGGCGAAACTCCCGCAACGCCCGCTCCGCTTCCGATCGCAGCGGCGAAAGCGAAGGGTCGAGGGCGGCGAGGATCGCTTCTGTGTCCCCCGTCTCGGCGGCGCGTGCCAGCCTCGGAAAGAGGATCTCGATCTGCTCCCGATCGGTGACCACGAGCCAGTCGGCAAGCAGACAGCCGACGCCGCCGACGAGCGCCGCGGTCATCGCCACGAGGAACGCCCGCTGAGCGGCCTGCGACCAGAAAAGGAGGGAAACTGCCGCGACGACGGCGCAGCCGAGCGCCCATGGCCACGCATCGTGAAATGGCATCATGATCTCGGCTCCCCCGGGCGGTCCCGACTCCTTCGATCATTGTAGCGGGCGGAGGAAAGGGGCCATGACGGGCATCGTCAGTCGGACCTTGGAGCTGGCTGCGGTGAGATCCGCTCGAAAGCTATCAGGGGATGCGGGGGGGGTATGATGGACGCACACCGGTATCCGCTTGTCGAAGTTGTCGTCACTGGCTAAGGTGACGGGTGCTTGGGGAAGGTGGAAAGAGCCTCGCAGGGTGAAATCATCCTTTGCCAGTGGCCGGCTGGGAATGGCTTGCCTAGAAAATAGGGGATATTGCCTAGTCGTGAGGCGGCGGCATTTTTTTAACCACATGAAAAGCAGGTGAAGCGATGATTGAAGGCTTGGTTTTGTTGGGGTCGGCTATGCCCGACCTCTCTCTGGTTCAATACAACTCGGTGGACAACATCTTCTCGATGACGGTCGCGACGATGGGGGCGGCCGCCTTGTTCCTGTTCATGGCCCGGTCGCATGTCGACTCGGAATACCGGCCAGCCCTGCTAGTTTCGGGGCTCGTGGTTTCGATCGCCTGCTACCACTACTTCATGATTCGCCACAGCTGGCACGACGCCTATTCGCTGGTGGACGGTGGATACAAGGGAACCGGCGCCGCCTTCAACGACTTCTATCGTTATGCCGACTGGATCCTGACGGTGCCGTTGTTGATGGTCGAACTCGTGGCCGTTCTCCGTCTGCCGGCGGCCAAGGCGACGAGCCTGTTGACCCGCCTTGTGATCGCGGCGGCGGCGATGATCGCGCTGGGCTATCCGGGCGAGGTGATCGCTGATCCGAATCGGTGGAACGAGCGGGTCATGTGGGGCGGTCTCTCGTCGATTCCGTTCTTCTACATTCTCTACGTGCTCTGGACGGAATTGACGAATTCTCTCGAGACCCAGCCACCCGCGGCCCGCAAGCTTCTCGAAATCGCCCGGTTGGTCATCGTGATCACGTGGGCGGTCTACCCGATCGCGTATGCCCTCGGTGGCACGCCCGATGCCTTGGCTGCGAAGGCTGGGACTGCGAGTGCCGCCAGTGGCGTCTTGG
>SIAG01000246.1 GCA_009691925.1 Planctomycetaceae bacterium | reverse complement strand
CCCCAGTCGGGATGCTCCCCCTGGCGCGTATCCTCGTGTTCGTAGAGGGCCGTGCCGTCGAAGCGCCGCAGACCATGGCTGTCCTTGGGGAAGTGGGCCGGCACCCAGTCGACGATCACCCCGATCCCGGCGCGGTGGAAGGCGTCTACGAGCGACATCAGCGCCTGCGGTGGCCCGAACCGGCTCGTGGCGGCGAACATGCCGATCGTCTGGTAGCCCCAGCTCGCCGACAACGGGTGCTCGGTGGGGGGGAGCAACTCAACGTGCGTGAACCCCATCTCGACGCAGTAGGGAATGAGCTCGCGTTCGAGATCGGCGTACGTCAGCCAGCGGATCGGATCGTCTCCCGGCCGCCGCCAGCTGCCGAGGTGGACCTCGTAGGCGTTGATCGGGGCGTCGAGGGCGTTGTGCGCCGCCCGCGTGGCCATCCAGTCGGCGTCGCGCCACAGGTAGGTGTCGAGATCGACGACACACGAGGCCGTCCGCGGCGGGAGCTCAGCTCCGAAGCCGTATGGATCGGAGCGCTCGGTGACGCCGTCAGCACCCGTCACGAGGTATTTGTAGATCGTGCCGGCGGTGGCCCCGGGGACGAACGTCTCCCAGATACCGGCGGAAGGGAGACGGCGGAGGGGGTGCAGCAGTCCGTCCCAGTCGTTGAAGTCGCCGACGACCGACACCGCGTCGGCGTTTGGTGCCCAGACGGCGAAGCGGACGCCTGCCACCCCGGATTGCGTGAAGAGATGGGCACCGAGCTTCTGGTAGCTCTGCCAGTGCCGCCCCTCACCGAGGAGATGGAGGTCGTAGTCGGTGATCATGGAGGGCCGCCTGGGTGTCGGGGGAATCATGCGCTCCGCCGGGGCGCCCGTCCAAGCGGCGTGGTAGGTTTTGCCGTCGCTCCCCCCGCGCCACGGTCCGCTGTGCCGGATGTGCGGCCGGGGGGTGGCTGTCACGGAAAGGGCGGACGATGGGATTTGATCGATTCGAGCCGGTGGAGCGGCGGATCGACATCGGCGGCCGGCCGGTGTCGATCTGGCGTCCCCCTGACATGGAGTCGCTCATCGACCTGTCGGCCTTCGAGTCCGACGAGCGGATTCCCTACTGGGCCGACGTGTGGGAGTCGGCGATCGTCCTCGCCGAGGATCTGTCCGCCATGGACGGGGGGGGAAGGACGCTCCTCGAGCTCGGCTGCGGCCTGGGTCTGCCGGCGATCGTCGCCGCCCGGGCCGGCTTCACCGTCACCGCCACCGACTACGAGGAGACGGCCCTCGAGGGGGTGCGCTACAACGCCGTTCGCAATGCTGTCACTGGCCTGCGGACGCGGGTCCTCGACTGGAGAAACCTCCCCGATGATCTCGGCACGTTCGATCTCGTTGTCGCCGCCGACGTCCTCTACGAGGCCCATCATCCGGCCGCGTTGGCGGCGACGATAGTCCGAACGCTCGCGTCGGGGGGCCTGGGGCTCGTCGCCGATCCCTGCCGGGCCAAGGCCGCCGGCTTCGCGCCGGCCGCGCGAGCCGCGGGGATGGCGGTCAGCAAGACGAGGGCCCGCCGGCCGCATGGCGCGACCGACGGGCCCAACGTCGAGATCCACAGGTTGACGTTTCCGGCGTGAAAGTGCTTACGCGACGAGCTTGACTTCGGGCACCTCGCCGGTGATCCCGATCACGAACTCCTCGAAGATTTTTACGTCGAGGGCGGAGGCGGTTTCCGCCTCGGGGTGGAACTGCGTGCCGATCGCCACCCAGCCCTCGACTTGGCTCTCGATCGCCTCGATGACGCCGTCCGGCGCGCGGGCGGCGATCCGGAAGCTCGTGGCGAGATCATCGATCGCCATGTGGTGCATGCTGTTGACACGGATCTCGCCGTCGCCGTAGACGCGCTCCATGACGCTCCCCGCCTCGACGAGGAGGGCGTGGCGGTGGGAAGCGTCGCCGGGATCCTTGTGGGGGATCGCCTTAGGGAGATCTTCGGGGATGTGGAGGAACAGGGTCCCCCCCTCAGTGATGTTGAGGAGCTGCATCCCGGCGCCAATCGCGAGGACTGGCATGTGGCGGCGGCAGATATGCTGGGCGAGCATCCGGTCGAAGTCCTCGCGCCGCGTGTCCATGGGGCGGACGGCGGGGTGGGGCATCCAGCCGTCGCGGCGCGGGTCGAGGTCGGCGCCGCCGACCATCACGACGCCGTCGAGGAGGTCGAGGAGCCGGACGACGTCATCCTCGTCGGCGAGGGGGGGCATGATGACGGGAATCCCACCGGCGGCGGTGATCCCGTCGAAGTAGCCCGCGGCCACGAAGGAGAGCGCGGCATGCTCCTTGCGGGATGCACGGTAGTCGGTGTTGATGCCGATGAGGGGCTTGGCTGCCATGGAGTGTCTCCGGAAGACCGTCGGATCGTCGACCCTTTGCTCCGGCCGAACACGGGGTGGTCGTACGTCGACCCCCGAATTCCACGTATGAATCTCCCGCCCTCCGCAGCGCCCCGATCGACAGACGAGTTCGACGTTCGAAACGACCCTTCCGGGCCGCTCCACCACACGCTTGTACAGCGTCATCCCTAACGCCGATGCCTTCGACCGAAGGAGCCCCTGCGGCGGACGGAAGCCATCCGGGCTTCCGGGCCGGTCGCCCCCCAACAGGGGAAACCGGGCCTATTCCGTCGTTCGAGCCGTTGCCAGCACCACGGACCCAGTCATGGGCGTCCGTCGCTCTGGCGGCGGGGAACGTATCGCTTCGGCTTTCCGGTCAGCAAGCAACACGACGATTTTGTGGTCGGCTGGCCCAGTCTGACCTACATCCGGTGCTAGCACCCGGGCTGCTAGCGGTCGGTCTCAGGCCGCGATCCACACGGCGCCTGAGAAGCTGCGCAGCCACGTCAGCTGCCGCTTGGCCAGTTGCCGGGTGCGCGCTTGAGTGAGCCGGATCGCCTCGGAAAGCGAGAGCGTGCCGGCGAGGACGCCGAGGGCCTCGCTGTAGCCCGCTGCCTGGGAGGCGGTCGGTCCGATCCCCCCCGGCCCCTCCTCGGCCCGCCGCGTCTCGTCGACCAGGCCCGCGGCGAACATCCGCTCCACCCGCTGGTCGATGCGGTCGCGGAGGAGCGCCCTGGGGAGGTCGACAACCATCATCTGCCGCCCGAAAACGGGATGGGGCGCCGGGGCGAACGCGGCCGACAGGGGCACCCCGCTGGCAGCCACCTCGAGCGCGCGGATGATCCGCTTGGCGTCATTTTGGTGGATGCGGCGGGCCGCTTCGCGGTCGACCCCGGCCAGGCGGTGGTGGAGCACGGCGGGGCCGACGGCCGCGATCTCGGCCCGGAGACGCTCGCGGATCCCCGGCACCTCCCCCGGAACATCGGCGAGGCCGTCCCGCAGGGCCCGCAGGTAGAGAGGCGTTCCCCCGACGAACAGGATCCGCCGGCCGCGCGACCGGATGCCGGCGATCGCCGTGGTCACATCGGCGAGCCAGCGGGCGACGTTGTACGCCTCCGACGGGGGGACGACGTCGACGAGGTGGTGCGGCACCTGCCCCCGTTCAGCCGGCCCCGGCTTGGCGGTGCCGATGTCGAGCCCGCAGTAGACCGCCATCGAGTCGACACTGACGATCTCCGCCCCTAGACGCTCGGCCATCCGAATCCCCAGGGAGGTTTTCCCGGCCGCCGTGGGGCCGGCGAGGAACCAGCAGTCGTCGCTGAGTTCCGGTCGGGGCGCGGCAGCAGGGCATGCTAGAGTTGGGGGCGAGCCCGCCCCGATTCCGGGGCCGGTGCCATCACCAGGAATGTCGGGAGTCATATGCGTCGACCGGGGGAGATCTTCGAGGAGCTCGAGCGGATGATCGTATCCCGCCGCGGAGAATCGATCGACCGCTCCTACACCGCCAAGCTCCTTCAGGCCGGTGCCAACAAGATCGGCGGGAAGGTGGTTGAGGAGGCGGGGGAACTGGCGATGGCGGGGGTTTCGGAGGCGGACGAGCGCGTCGTGTCGGAGTGCGCCGACCTCCTCTATCACACCCTCGTGCTCCTCGCCTGCCGCGGGCTTTCGCTCGCCGCCGTCGGCAGCGAGCTCGATCGCCGCTTCGGCACCTCGGGCCTCGACGAGAAGGCCTCCCGTGGCACCAGGGCCGCGGAGGAGGTGAATCGTGAGTGATCCTGCCCGTTCAGAGCGACTTCTTCGCCTCGGCCTCCCGAGCAAGGGGAGGCTCGCAGAGATCTCCGCGCAACTCCTCGCCGAGGCGGGGCTCAACTTCCGGCGCACGGAGCGGAGCCTCTTCGCCCGCTGCCGCGACATGCCGGTGGAGGTGATCTTCCTCCGCACCGACGACATCCCCGTCCTCGCCGCCGAGGGGGCGATCGACCTCGGCGTGACCGGCGCCGACCTCGTCGCCGAGAGTGGCGCTGATCTCGTCCACCGCCTCGATCTCGGCATTGGGTCGTGCCGGCTAGCGCTGTGCGTCGCCGAAGACTCACCGATTGCCGCCGCCGCCGATCTCCATGGGAAGCGGATCGCCACGAGCTTTCCACGGATCACGAAGACGTGGCTGGCCGAGCGCGGCGTTGAAGCGCACTTCGTTCCTCTCTCGGGGAGCGTCGAGGTGATGATCCAACTCGGCGTTGCCGACGCCATCGTCGACCTCGTCGAGACAGGCAGCACGCTCGCGGCCAATCGGCTCCGGGTGATCACCGAGATCGGCCGCTACGAGACGGTGCTCGTGCAGAACCGCTCGTTCCACGATTCTGCGACGGCCGATCGGATCGTGCGCCGGCTCGAGGGGATCGTGATCGCCCGCACCTACTCGCTCCTCGAGTACAACATCCCGCGCCACCAATTGGCGGAAGCTGAGTCGATCACCCCCGGCTTCAATTCGCCGACGGTCAGTGCGCTCGAGGATCCGGGCTGGTGCGCGGTGCGGGCGATGGTCCGCCGCGGTGAGGTCCATGCGATCATGGAGCGCCTCGAAGTCATCGGCGCCTCGGCGATCATCGAGACCCGGATCGCCAACTGCCGGCTGTAAACGGCCGCGGTGCGGCCCGATGCGGTGCCGGTCTTGAAATCCGGCCCAGCCGGATGCAACGCGTGGTCTCGGATTCCACCCAAACCGCTATTCCGGGCATAGCGATGTGACGGCTGCGAATCTGGCATTCGGCGTCGAGGGGCCAGGGCGGGTTGATCTTTTTAGGGGCCGTCAGCTTTTCGTTTGATCCACCCGAAGGCCGCCGTACTTCTTCGTCCAGCGAGGGTGGGTCTGCTCAGTGACGCCGATCCTCTTGGCGGCCTCGGCTACCCTCTTGCCCCGAGGAACTTCCAACTCCGTCGCAAGCATCTTCAGGATGATCTGAACGAGGTAGTATCGATAGCCTCCCGAAGTGTTCATCTTCCCTGTTATCTCGGTCCAAAGGGGGGCACGTTTATGAGGGGCAGGTCACTGCGCTATTCGACCCGCGTTCAATAGAGCACCTCTTGAGCAGTTCTGAAACGATTGAGATCACCGAGACGCTGTGTTTGAGTGAGTGAGCAGAACCGTGGGGTTCGGCGACCGTAGTGCATTTCCTGGTTCGTCTATCTGTGTAGTCTATGTTGACTTGTCTGTGCAAAATGAACCTAAGGCGTGATACTCACTGTCGGAAAGGTGCCAGACTTGCAGGATCAGTAAGGCACATCCGTCAGAAGACAAGAAAGGATTGCTTGTCGCGATTTGCTCCCAGTCAATATATCCATCGGTCTCGACAAAACGAAACTGCCACGCGTCCTGCAGGCCTTCGAAAGGAGGCAGTTTCCGAAATCCAGACAGCGAACGAAGGGTATTGTCGTAAATCCCGGAGCCAAGGTGAAACTCGAAGCCGATAGGCAGTCCAGTTTCCCTTGATCTGAGAGTTTCATAAAAGCCAGCGACATTTGGAACCGAAGAATACGACCTGCCTTTCCACTTAACGTCCAGAGACTCCTCGATGTTGGTCAGCGCTGCAATGGCCTTGTCGCGCCTGACCTCGATTGCAAGATTTCTGAATCGTGGCATGATTATTACATTCCCATCACAAGCAATAGGCCTTCGTAGTATGTCATTATTTGCAACCGAGCGGGGGCCGATAGATTATTCACAAACGCTGGATTGCTGGAGGCCCACTGATAGTAGCTCGCCCACGAGGTCGCCCACGCGCTAGTCATCCAGGGGTAAATTGTTGGATTCGCTATGAATTCATGTACCTGTGGGCCAACTCCCCATACAGTATTCCCCATTTGGTTTACCGTCCAACCATTCGGAACGAGCACCGTGCCCGAATAGCTGGAGTTGAGGGTGACAACCCGATACGTTATTCCTTCGATTGTGGTGGTTTCGACCGCAGCGGCTCCCGCCGCGGCACCAGTGGCAACTGTAGCTCCTCCTCCCCAAAGTACTGGATTGAAGCCTGCGATTGCGAATCCGCCGGCAGCAGTGCCTGCTACTGCGGAAGTTCCGAAGGCAATGTAAAAGGTCGTTTCTAGCCCGTCATCCATTTGTGAGGGGTTGGT
>SIAG01000245.1 GCA_009691925.1 Planctomycetaceae bacterium | reverse complement strand
GGTAGCTGTTGAGCATCGGCCCGCCATTAAAGACGAGCGCCGGAAGATTGCAGGTGACCGCGGCCATCAGCGCCGCCGGCGTCGTCTTGTCGCAGCCGGTCGTGAAGATCACGCCGTCGAGCGGATAGCCATGGAGGATCTCGACGAGCCCCAGATAGGCGAGATTGCGGTCGAGGGCGGCTGTCGGCCGCCGCGCCGATTCCTGGATCGGGTGCATCGGGAAGACCAGCGGCAGCCCGCCGGCATCGCGGACGCCGTCGCAGAGGCGCTTAACCGATTCCAGATGAACCCGGTTGCAGGGAGTTAGATCGCTGGCCGACTGGGCGATCCCGATCACCGCCCGCCCCCCCTGGAGCTCGCCGGGGGTCAGCCCCGAATTCAAAAACCGCTCAAGATAGAGCGCCGTCATGCCGGGATTGCCCGGGTCGTTCCACCACTGCTCCGACCGCAGCCGCGTCGTCATCCATCGACCCCCGGTTTTGGCATCGAAATCACTCTCGTTTCGAGGAACTCGCGGATCCCCTCTTCCCCCCCCTCGGCCCCGATCCCACTCTGCTTCACGCCACCGAAGGGGATCTCGGCCTTGAGCGGCCGCCATTCATTGACGCCGACGATCCCCGCCTCGAGCGCCGAGGCCACCGCGCGGAGCCGCCCCAGATCGGTGCCGTAGACATAGGCCGCCAGGCCATAGGGGGTGGCATTGGCACGCTCCACCGCTTCGGGGAGTGTGCGGTAGGAGAGGAGCGGGATCACCGGCCCAAAAATCTCCTCGCGCGCCAGCCGCATTGAGTCGGTTACGCCGGCCACGACCGTCGGCGGCGAGAAGTTTTCAACACACAATCCCGGAGTCGACTCGAAGCTCCGGTTCTCGGCCACGATCTTCGCCCCGGCCGCCACCGCCTCCGCGACGCGGCTGCGGACGTCACGACAGGCGTCCATATGGATCAGCGGCCCGGCATCGACACCCTCGGCAAGGCCGTCGCCAACCTTCAATCCCGCGATCCGGGCGGAGAGCCGCTCGATCAGCTCCGCTTCGCGGTCGGCGGGGACGAAGATCCGGTTGGCCGTCACACACACCTGCCCCGAGACGAACATCTTCAGTTGCACGAGCTGATCAGTGACGGATCCCAGATCGGCGTCGGGGAGGATGATGAAGGGGGCATTGCCGCCGAGTTCGAGTGACAGCCGCTTGATCCCCGGCGCGGCGGCGACCATCAGGCTGCTGCCGGTCGCGGTCGACCCGGTGAGGCTCAAGACGCGCACGTGCGGGTGCGCGGCGAGCACCGGCCCGACGACGCTTCCCTTCCCCGGCACGATCTGGAGGACCCCCGCCGGCAGCCCCGCCGCGGCGAGGATCGGCGCCAGGGCGAGCGCCACCAGCGGCGTCGCCTCGGCCGGCTTCCAGACCGCCGTGCATCCGGCAGCGAGCGCCGCGGCGACCTTCTTCGCCCCTTGCGCCAGCGGAAAGTTCCACGGCGTGATCAACCCGGCAACGCCGGCCGGACACTGCTCGACAAGGAACTCCCTCCCCGCCTCCGGATGGGGGACGATCCTCCCGTGAACGCGGCGGGCCTCCTCGCCAAACCACTGAAAGAAGCTGGCCGCATAGTCGACCTCGCCGGCGGCCTGGAGGTAGGGCTTTCCCTGCTCGGCCGTGAGGAGGCGGGCAAACTCGTCGCGCCGCGCACGCAACGCCGCCGCCGTGCGCTTTAGAATCTCGCCGCGGGCCGCCGCCGGGAGCTCGCGCCAGCCGCGGCCGGCGCGGGCCGCCCCCTCGATTGCTGCCGTGACGGCCCCTGCATCAGCACGCCCCACCTCGGCGAGGAGAGCGCCGGTGGCCGGATTGCGGACGGTGAATGGATCGCTGCCGCGCCCGGGCTGCCGCCAGGCGCCATCGATCCACGGAGCCGGCTCGAACCACAACGGTGGGGAGGTTTTCATGATGAAAGAAGACTCTTGAACACGCGGCAGACGGTGGGGGCAGGCTCGTGGTTCGACGCGTCAATCGGCATGCCGACCGTTCACCCGCCGACCTGGAGGACGGCACGGTAGATCCGCTCGGCATCGGCCGCCGTCACGGGGACAGGGTTGGGATCGATAAGACGGCGATTGCTGGCTGCAACGCTTGCCATCGGGGCGATGTCGGCCGTGGGGACGACGACCCGGTCGAGCGCCGCACGAAGGCCAATATCGCGGGCGGTGGCATCGAGCCGGTCGGCGAAGGCATGAGGCTCAAGCGCCCCCCACGCAAGCGCCGTCCCCAGGGCCGCGAAGTCGGCGGCGCAGGCCGGGGCGTTGTGCCGCATCAGTTCCCCGGCAAAACATCCGGTGATCACGCCATGGGGAATGTGGAACCGCCCGCCGAGGGGAAGCGCCAGGGCATGGACGGCGCAGCACGAGGCGTTGGCGAAGGCCATGCCGGCCAGATGCGATCCAAGCGCCATCCGATCGCGGGCCTCTTCATCGCCCGGATGGCGGCAGACTCTTTCGAGCGCCGGGCCCATCTGCCGGGCCGCCTCGAGGGCGAGCCCGCGGGCGATCGGCGTGGCGACGCGGGCGATGAAGGCCTCGATCGCGTGGACGAGCGCATCCATCCCCGCCGCGGCAGTGACCGCCGGCGGGAGCCCGTCGGTGAGCGCAGGATCGACGATGGCAACGTCGGCCAGGAGCGCCGGATCGACAACTCCCACCTTCATGCCGGCGGCGGTGTCGGTCAGAATCGCCACAAACGTCGCTTCCGAGCCGGTGCCAGCCGTCGTCGGCACGAGGATCGTGGGGAGTCCCCGCCCTCCGGCCTTCCCGATCCCGACATAGTCGGCCGGTCCTCCCCCTCGCAGGGCCACCAGCGCCGCCACCTTCGTGGCATCCATGACGCTCCCGCCGCCGAGGCCGATGACGACATCGACGCCCGCCGCGCGGATCTGGTCGGCCAGACGCGCGACATCCGTCAGCGGCGGCTCGGGGGTGATGTCGGCAGAAGCTCCGGCAAGCACGCCAGCCGCCTGCAGGGAAGCCGCCACCGGGGCGAGGAGTCCGGCGGATTCCACCCCTCGATCGCTGACGACAAACGCCCGATTCCAGCCCCGTCCCAGGCAGATCTCGGCCAAGCGGCCGCTGGCGCCGCGGCCGGTGATGACGCGGCGGGGAAGATGATTTTCGTAGCCCTGATGGATGTCGACCATGTGGATTCTCCCCGTGCGGCTCCCGTATCTCCCCCCCCGCTCCGGAAACAGCGAGGCCCCACAGAGACAGGGGCGGATCGTACCAAACAGGCCTGCCGCGGGTGCCGGCATCGCCCACCATCGGGGTCCATGGCGGGGCGGATCAGAAAAACGCCCGCCGAAAAAAGTCGCACCAAAAAGGGGCGCCGGACGATTGACTCTTCCGGGGAGCGCGGACTATCATCTTAAATGGGGATGGGAAACAGTTTGGCCGCGGGGGCCGTCCCTTAGCAGCGATCCATCCGCCCCCGACCAGCGTATCGAAGCCATGAGCCCGTCTTTTCACCATCTCCAGACGCGGTTCCTCCGCTCCTGCGGGCTCCAGACTCGGTTCCTCCGCGTTTGCTCTCTCCAGACGCGGTTCCTCCGCTTCTGTGGGATCGTAATGGTGCTCGCGTTGATGGCGCTGGGCTGTCTCCAGTCGGCCCAAGCCAGCTGCGGCGATTGGCTCGTCGGCCACGACATGCCCGTGCACTCCCCGGAAGTGACCGGCGGCGAAGCCCCGGACGCTGCCACTGCCAAGCTGGCCCAGCTCCCCCGGCGTCGCCCCTGCAATGGCCCCTCCTGCCAGCGGGCCCCGGTCGCGCCGCTCGCCCCCAGCGAGGCCACCAGCCCCCCTGATCTCGAGCGGGCCGCGCTCCTCTCCAATCTTGCCCCGGTTGAAGCCTCGACCGCCGGTGCCTGGCTCGCCCTCGACGAGCCCCTCTTGATCCCGGCCGTTATCGGCCCCCCCGAGCGTCCTCCCCGGGTTTCTTGACGACGGCGTGGGCGCCTGCGCGCCTGCTCTCCACGAGGCCTTTTGGCTGCCGTGAGGACAGGCGGTGCTTTGGGGCCCTCTTCTTGCCGTCGTCCCCGGTTTGTGCCCTCGGGCGTTCTCACGCTCCGCCGTGACGAACGCCGCGGCTCCTCCCTGGAGCCGTTTGAGGGCCATCGCCCCGGGTTCCCCTTGGACAAATCGGCATGCCCTCGATGCCGCCGCTCCCGACGACGGCTCCGCGCCACCAGGCCGCGCACGCCCCATCTGGAGGCTCCTCATTTTCCCGGTCGGTGTCTGATTCCATTCGATCCGTTCCTTCCATTTTTCATTCTGATCCCGCTTCCAGGAACAACCCCCATGACCATCCCCGTTCTCCGTCGAACCCGGGCCTTCACGCTCGTCGAGCTGCTCGTTGTCATCGCCATCATCGGGACCCTCGTCGGCCTTCTCCTCCCGGCCGTCCAGTCGGCCCGCGAGGCGGCCCGGCGGTCGCAGTGTGCCAACAACGTCAAGCAACTCGGCCTCGGCCTCCAGAGCCACCATTCGGCAAAGGGCTTCTTCCCCACCGGCCGCAATGCCCAGTCGATCTCCACCCACACCTACCTCCTCCCCTTCATCGAGCAGTCGACGATCTTCCAACTCGTCGATCCCTCGAAGGCCTGGAACGATCCGTTCCACACCGCCGTGGCGGCGATGAAAGTCTCCACGTTCGCCTGCCCATCCGATCCGGCCACCTACCTGCCCGCCGCGTACGCCCAAAACAACTACCGCTTCAATCAGGGGTCCGGTGTTCTGTGGGGGAATCCCCCCGCGGCCTCGTCTGATCCGAACTTCGGCATGCCGGCACCGGACGGCGTCTTCTTCCTCGACAGCAAGGTGCGGATGGCGGAAGTGCTCGACGGTGCGAGCCAGACCGCGGCGATCAGCGAGCACGGTGTCGGCGACTTCAACAACGGCCTCTCCACCCCCCGCACCGATACCTTCTGGCCCCAAACCAACCCCAGCACCACCGACGAGGCGGTCCAGCAGTGCCAGGCGATCGATCCTTCGAATCTCTCCTACCAGCGGTTCAGCAATATCGGCGGCCCCTGGCTCTACGGCTATCACTCGACGACGAGCTACTTCCACTCCAATGTCCCCAACAGCCGTTCCTGCATGTTTCCCCCGGGACGGATCATGACCACCGCTCAGAGCAGCCACACAGGAGGGGTGATGCTGGGGATGTGCGATGCGTCGGTGCGCTTCGTCTCCGATGGGGTCGACCTGAAGATCTGGCGTGGACTCGGCACAAAGAATGGCGCCGAAGTCGTGTCGAGCTTCGATAGCCCGTGACCCACTACGGCCCCACCACGGCCCCACCACGGCCGTAGCCCCACGTCTGCAACTTCCCCCCGAAAGGCACCATGCCGATGCGACCCCCCGGGTTCCCGCATACCCCGTTGAGCTGGCTTCTCCTCGCACCGGCGGTCTTCGCCGGCTGCGGGCAGGGGCCGCAGTACAAGGCCGAACCCGACAAGGCCGCCGCGGTCATCGAGGCGGCGCTCGCGGCCTGGAAGGAGGGGAAGAGCTGCGACGATCTGCGCAAGCTCTCCCCCCCGATCCATGTCGCCGACGAACGTTGGCATGGCGGGGCGACGATCACGTCCTACACGATCGGCGCAGGGAAACCATTCGGCCCGAGCACCCGCTTCGACGTGACGCTCGAGGGCCCCCCGCCGATCGGCACGAAGCAGGCGACCTACACCGTCTCCACCCAGCCCGCGATCAGCATCGCGCTGGGGGACTGATTTCACCGGCACGACGCGGAGCCGGACACAACGCTTCCTGACCCGACTCACGAGGACCCTTCCATGCACCGTCAAGGCGTTTTTTTCTGCCACCTCGCGATTGTATTGATCGCGACCCTCGCCATCGGCACCAGCCGTGGCGCAACGCCGGTCGTCGATGCCCCGCGCCCCACGCCGGTCACCCGGCCTGCCATGAAGCGGATGCTCGAGGGGATGAAGACGCGGCACGAACGGATTCCCCTCCCCAATCCGACCGAGGCCGAGCAGGCAGCCGCCGCGGACGATGCCACGGCCCTCTCCTACGAGAACCGTCTTCGGGCCCTCTACCTGCCCGGCACGGAGCTCCGCGGTTATCTGGGATTTGGCGGAACAGCGCCGAAGCGTCCCGGGGCCCCGGCGGCGAAAGTCGTCATCGAGCCCGACCCGGCCGTGACGCTCGACTACGGCTTCAAGACGCGTCTCTTCTGGATCGCCGCGCGGGTCAACAACTGCCAATACTGCCTCGGCCACCAGGAATCGAAGCTCCTTGCCGTGGGGATGAGCGACGACGATCTCGCCCGCCTCGACACTGACTGGAGCGGCTTCCCGGAGAACGAGCAGGCCGCCTTCGCCCTGGCACGGAAGCTGACGCTCGCCCCCGGCAGCCTCACCGACGCCGACGTCGCCGCCTGCCTCAGGCACTTCACGCCCAAGGAGGTCATCGAGATGAGCCTGTCGGTCGGTGGGAACAATGCCATC
>SIAG01000244.1 GCA_009691925.1 Planctomycetaceae bacterium | reverse complement strand
GACCGACCGGCGAGGGAAGGGGAGAGACTGGGATGGCTCACGGGATGTCACGCTTGACGGGGGCAGTCGAGATCGTCGGCAAGCACCCGCGCCGTCTGCTCCTCGCGGTAGACCCGGAGGGCTTCGGCGAGACGGTCGTCGTGGAGGGCGAGGACCGCCACCGCCAGGAGGGCCGCATTCGTGGCCCCTGCCGGCCCGATCGCCAGGGTGCCGACCGGGATCCCGGCCGGCATCTGCACGATCGAGAGGAGCGAATCGACCCCCCGGAGCAGCGCCGATTCGACCGGCACGCCGAACACCGGCAGGGCCGTCTGGGCCGCCATCATGCCAGGGAGATGGGCCGCCCCTCCGGCCCCGGCAATGATCAGCTGGAGGCCGCGGCGGGCCGCGTGGGTGGCATATTCGGCGAGTTTCCCCGGGGTGCGGTGAGCCGAGACGATCTCGCACTCGTGCGCGACACCGAACTTCGTCAGCACCTCCGAGGCGCGCTCGAGCGTCGCCCAGTCGGAGCGGCTCCCCATCACGATCCCCACCACCGCCGCCGGGGTGCGATGAGGGGAGGGGAGGGCCGACGCGGGAGGAGCAGCAGTCATGAAAAAGCCTCGACTGGCGATGGCGGCACGGTCGACGGAGCCTGACTGGGCGCGGCCACGACGGCCGCGTTTCGCGGAGGCCCCGGTCCACCTCCGTCGCCAGTCCTCCATCATCCGTTGCCGCCACGGGGCTTGCAACGGAGCCCCCGCGCGTGGCCGGCCGGGACGGCAAAGCCCCGCTTGCCCCGGCACGGTCGGCGATTGACGCGCCTCCCCGACGATTCGACAACAGGGAGAGAGCGGACGGCCCGCCCCCGGAGCATCAACCACCAGCGCGGAGCACTCCCATGACGATCGACCACGCCCTCCCCGACACCCTCCCGGTCCACTGGCCCGACGGATCGACCGCGCTCCCGACCGCCACCGACGCGGCGCTCGACCGGGCCGCGGCGGTGCTCCGCGCGGGGGGGCTCGTGGCGATCCCGACTGAGACGGTCTACGGGCTCGCCGCCCTGGCGCTGTCGGAGAGCGCCGTCGAGCGGATCTTCATCGCCAAGGGGCGGTCGTCGACCAATCCGCTCATCGTCCATGTCGATGGCATCGGGATGGCGCGGACGCTGGCCGCGGAGTGGCCCGCCTCCGCCGAACGGATCGCCCGGGCCTGCTGGCCCGGCCCGGTGACGGTTGTCGTCCCGAAGGCGGCGCACGTCCCCGACCGCGTCACCGCCGGCGGGCCGACGGTGGCGCTGCGTTGCCCCGACCAGCCGATTGCCCGCGAACTGATCACCCGCCTCGGCGAACCGCTGGCAGCCCCGAGCGCGAACCGTTCGCTCCGCCTCTCACCGACGACGGCGGCCCATGTCCTCGAGAGCCTCGGTGCGAGGGTCGACCTGATCCTCGACGCCGGTCCGTGCGGACGGGGGATCGAATCGACCGTCGTCGACTGCACGGTGTCGCCGCCGGCGATCCTCCGCCCCGGCCCGCTGACCGCCACGGCGCTCGCCGCGGCGCTGGGCGAGACGATCGCCGCCGGACCGACCAGCGCCCCCTCAGGACCGGCCCGCTCCCCCGGCCAACGGTCCCGCCACTACGCCCCGCGCACCCCCCTCGAGACGAGCCCCCGCGCCGCCGAGCGGGTGACCGAATTACTTCGCGCCGGGAAGCGCGTCGGCTGGCTGACAACCCGGGCCGCCGACGCGCGGACCAGACAGATCGCCACCAGCGCCGAGGTGGTCGTCGTGCCGATGCCGGAAGATCCGGCCGCGCACGCTGCCATGCTCTACGCCGTGCTCCACGCCGTCGACAAGCGGTCACTCGACTGGATCATCGTCGATGAACCACCCCCCGGCGATGCCTGGCAGGCGATCCACGACCGCCTTGCGCGGGCCGCGGCCCCCGCTGACGGCGCCTCTGACGGCACAGACGACCCCGCCCCGGCGGGTTGAGTCCGCGCCGGCACCATCACGCGGCCGGCGCGATGATCTCCCGCAAGCCTGCGGTGATGTCGGGATACTGAAACGTGAAACCGCTTTCGAGCGCCACCCGAGGGATCACCCGCTGCGAGGCGAAGAGCACCTGGGCGAACTCCCCGAACACGAGCCGGAGACCGAAATAGGGGGCGGGGAGGAAGGCGGGGCGGTGGAGTTGCCGACCAAGGGCGCGGGTGAACTCTGTGTTCCGCACCGGGTTCGGGGCGACGGCGTTCATCGGGCCGTCGATCGGGGCAGTCGCGGCGGCATGGTAGTAGAGCCGCGCCAGGTCGGTGACATGGATCCAGGGCATCCACTGCTTCCCGCTTCCCAGCGGGCCCCCGGCCCCCAATTTGAATGGGAGGAGCATCTTTCCAAGCGCCCCCCCCCCGGCGCCGAGCACGATCCCGGTCCGGGCCGTGACCACCCGGACCCCGAGCTCGCGGGCGGTCAGAGCCTCTTCCTCCCAGGCGACGCAGACCTCCGCGAGGAAGTCGCGCCCCGCGACCGCCGACTCGGTGAGCTCGTCGTCCCCCCGGTCGCCGTAGTAGCCGACTGCCGAAGCCGACACGAGTACGGCGGGCCGGGCCGATGCCTGACGGATCCCCTGAACGAGATGCCGCGTGCCGATCACCCGGCTGTCCCTGATCCGTTGCTTCTGGGCCGGCGTCCACCGCCCTTCGGCCACCGATTCACCGGCGAGATGGAAGACGGTGTCGATCCCCTCCAGGGCGCTGGCGGGGGGAGGGCCCTGACGGGAATCCCAGCCGACGATCCGGCCGGCGAGATGACCGATCGTGGCCCGGGCCCGCTCCGGATCGCGCGTCAGCACCACCGGCCGATCGAGCATCCGCAACAACCGCGGACCGACAAACCCGGTCGCCCCCGTGACCAATGCCTGCATAGCTTCCTCCCTGTCGCGAACAGAAGTCGCGGTCGCGGCGCCGGCACGGTGTCGCGGAGCGGAAGCCCCGGAAAAAAACGACTTTCGTCACATCGGCCCGGGGGAGTATAAGCAGTGCCCCTCCTTCTGGCCTGCCCACCCCGCGCCCCGGACCTTCCCCCCTTGTCCTCCCGCCCGCCGAGGCCTCGCGCCAAGGTTGTGGAGCTGCTCTCCCGAGGCCTCCCGCCGCGGTCGGGGCTCCGCCGCGATCTCTGGATCTCTACCGCCGACGCCTCCGCCTACAGCGTGATGGTCGGCTGCGGGGAGCACTACATCCCGGCGTTCAGCCTGGCGCTCGGCTTCGGCCCGGTGGCAACTGGGCTGACCGCATCGGCACCGCTGCTGGTGGGGGCGGTGCTCCAACTGGTGACGCCGCTGGCGGTGCGCCGGCTGGGGACGAACCGGGGCTGGGTGGTGGCCACGACGGCGGTGCAGGCCATCAGTTTTCTGCCGCTCATCTGGTGGGCCCTGCGCGGGCATGCCCAACCATGGGAGCTGCTGATCGCCGTGAGCATCTATTGGTCGGCCGGCATGGCCGGCGCCCCGGCCTGGAACGCCTGGATGGGCACCCTGATTCCGGAGCGGATGCGCACCCCCTACTTTGCCCATCGCAGTCGTCTCGGTCAGTTCGCAGTCCTCGGCGGTTTCGTCGCCGGGGGCCTGCTCCTGGAATGGGGGAAGCGCCACGACGTTCTCCTCCCCACGTTCGCGGTCCTGTTCGCGCTCGCCTCGGGCTGCCGTCTCGTCTCGACCCTCTGCTTGGCCGCCTGCCGCGAGCTCAAGCCCCCGGGGCACGACATGCCGGTGGTCGAGGATCGTCGCTGCGGGGATGCGGCCCCGCCCCGGTCCGGTCCCGGCGAGGCGTGGCAGCGCCTCCGCGGCCTCGCTGCGGGGCCGGCAGGGACCCTCGTCACATACCTGTGGGCGATCACCTTTGCCTGCCAGTTCTCCGGCGCTTACTTCGCCCCCTACATGCTCAAAGACCGACAGTTCTCGTACCTCTCGTACATGCTGGTCGTCGCCGTCAGCTTCCTCGCGCGGGCTCTGGTGCTCCCGACTCTGGGGCGGCTGGGAGGCCGGATCGGCTCCCTCGGCCTGCTCTGGGTGGGAGGGCTCGCGATCGCTCCACTGACGCTCTTCTGGCTGGTGTCGGCGAACATCCCCTACCTCGTCGGCGTGCAGGTCGTCGCCGGCGCGTCGTGGGCGGCCTACGAGCTGGCCGTCGTGCTTCTGTTCTTCGAGACGGCCTCGCACCGGGAGCGGACCGGAGTGGTGACCGCCTACAACCTCGGCCATGCCGTAGCCTGGGTCAGCGGTGCTGCCTGCGGCGGCCTCCTCCTCCGTACCCTCGGCGAGGACCGCAGCGCCTACTACGCCGTGTTCGGCGTCTCGGCACTCCTCCGAGTGGCAACGATCCCGCTTCTGCGGCGGGTCCACCTGCCCCCTTCAGCGAGCGCCACGCCCCCGGCACGGCGATACCCCCCGTCAAGGCTGGATAACCACGTCAGCGCGGGGATCGACGCTATCGATCTCCTCCTCGCGGACGACAGCATTCTCCCCGGCGACACGGCGATTGCGACCGACACGATTGCCGCCGGCGGCGCCCCGACCCGATCGGAAGCAGCGCCCCCCTGACGCCAGTCGGCCGGCCACCAGCCGGCGATCAGCCCGCCGGGAAGCGGGGCTCGTTGGCGAGGCTGTCGAGGAATGTCCGGGCATGGCCGTAGTCGCCGGCCGAGGAGCGGCTGACATTCGTCTTCAGGGCATCGATGAACTTCGAAACGGTCCCGCGGATCTTCTCGAACTCCTCAAACTGGAGGCTGCCGCCGCTCGAAGCCCGATCGGCGAACAGTTTGTCGAGGTCGGAGCGATAGGCGTTGTAGTCCTCGGCAGTCAGGAGGAGCGGATACTCGATGTGGCCGGTGACCGGATCGAGCTGCGCCGACGTCAGCCGCGGCGGGGCCGCCGCCTTGGCAAAGCGGATCGCCTGATCATGCGTCACGGCCGGCCCGTTTTCGGCCTGTCGCGCCTCTTTGTTCGTCCGCCGCATGTCGAAGTAGGTGTTCGTCCACTTCTGGCGGTTGTCGATCTCCTTGGTCTTGGCATCCTCCCAGTTCTTGGCCGCCTCGGAGTTCTGGAGGTTGGCATAGCCCTCGGAGCGGATCACATCGGAGATCCCATAGGCAGCGGCTTGGCCAGCCGTCGAGGCGTAGCCGCCCCCCATGCCCCCCATGCCGCCATTGCCCCATCCCCCCCACTGGGCCGAAGCGGTGTGCGACGCCCCGCCCCCCATCAAACCGAGCCCGGCGGCAAGACCAGCCCGGGCGAGGAAACCGGCCGACCGGCGGCCGAGGAGATACCGGGCGACGCAAGACAGGCCCGGGGAAACACGAACCGACGCGGCGATGGTGGGGGCACAGCGACGCATGACCTGCCTCTTGGTGGCCCGCTAGGGGCGGGATGGAAGGGTGGGGGTGACCCGGTCAGGGACCGGTCGGTCCCCGGCGATGGAACAATCTCCACGACCGGAAAACTCCGATGGGAGAAACAGCTTCCCGGAGTATACAATCCGTTCGCTGGAGGGGCGACACCGCTTTCGCGCCCGGCAGGCTGGAAAACTGCATCCGATGTGTCCGCCGGGGCGCTCGAGGGCAGGGCTCCGGCCGGCTGACGCGACCGTCGGTGCCGGATGTCGCGATCCTGACGGTCGTGCCGCCTCCAGTCGGGAATCTGTCGCGGAGGTTTTGTCCACCGCCGTCGGTTCCACGGGCTGGCCATGCTATGGCTTTCGAGAGCGGAATTGCGTCGCGCGCTGCCGTGGGCTTTTCCCGGAGCACACCCTGGAGTGAATCGAGATGAGGTTCAAGGGAACGATCGTGATCGTGGGTGTCGTCGGCTTGCTGGCGACGATCGGGTGCACTGGAACGAAGAAGCCGGCGTCCGAACAGAAACCGCCGGAGGTTACGTTCGGCGATCAAAAGAAAGGTGATGAACCGTCGGCCCAGCCACAGGTTGGGGGCGTGCCGAAGCGGCCCGCTGCCGCGACGCCGGCCGAGCCCGCCGACGACAAGCCAGGCAAGCCAGGCAATCCAGGCAAGGCCGCCAGCGACACCCTCGAACTCCCCGGCGCCACGTCTGCCGCCGTTCCCGCCTCCCCGGCAACGGCCCCTGCTGATCGCAGCGCCCCCGGCGCGGAAACCATCGGCGACCTCCGCACGGGCTTGGCGGCGGCGACCGACGAGAATGGCCGCGTCTTGGCGGTCGACGCGCTCGCCGACCTCGGGCCCAACGCCCACCCGGCTCTCGACGATCTCGTCAAGGCGCTCGGGGATGACAACATCCGCCTCCGCTGGCATGCGGCCCGCGCCATTGGGCGGATTGGTGAAAGAGCCTTCCCCGTCCTCCCTAAGCTCGTCGAGCTTCTGAAGGATGCCGACCCGATCGTCGTCACCCAGGCCGCCGCCGCGATCCGCGAGATCAGGGCCGACGAAGGGAATGCCACCCTCGCCGACGACCACGCCCAGGCCTATGCCGAAGCGGTTGATGCCCTCGCCGCCACGCTC
>SIAG01000243.1 GCA_009691925.1 Planctomycetaceae bacterium | reverse complement strand
GTGAATGACCTCGTCGTAGGGGCAATACCCGAGAATCCCTGTGATTTGCTCCGTCTTCAGCCCGGCGATCTGCCGCAGGTCGTCGGCCGGATAGTTGGCGAGGCCGCGAGCGAACTCCCCGTCGGCAGCAACCAGCGAGACGACCTCACCAGCGGTAAAGGTCCCTTCGACCGCGCGGATGCCGGCGGCAAGGAGGCTGCGGCCCTGCGAAACCACCGCTCCGCGGGCGCCGTCGTCGACGATCAGCCGGCCGCGGGCATCGGCCGACCACCCCAGCCAGCGTTTCCACGCCGGCATCGCCGTTCCCCGGCCGACGAACAGGGTCCCGACAGTGTCGGCCGCGACGATCCGATTGAGAACGTCGTCGTCCCGTCCGGAGGCGATGATGCAGTGTCCGCCGGCCTCCGTGGCGATCCTGGCCGCCTTGATCTTGCTCGTCATCCCCCCCTTCGAGAGGCCCCCGAGTGTGTCGCGGGCCAGCCCGTCGACGCCGGCATCGAGCTTCTCGACGGTGTCGATCTTCCGCGCCGCCGGATCGGAAGGATGGCGGTCAAAGAGGCCGTCGACATCGGAGAGGAGGACGAGCAACGGCGCTCCCAGGAGGGTCGCCACGAGAGCCGCGAGCCGGTCGTTGTCGCCGAAACTCGTCCGCAGTTCCTCAACGCTCACGGTGTCGTTCTCGTTGATCACCGGAATCACGCCATAGTCGAGGAGGGCGCGGAGGGTATTGCGGATGTTGAGGTAGCGGGCCCGGTCCTGGAGATCGTCGGCGACGAGAAGGACCTGGGCCGCATGCCGGCCCCGGGAGCGGAAGACCCGTTCGTAGGCCTCAATAAGGCAGCTCTGGCCGATCGCTGCGACCGCCTGGAGGTGGGCGAGCTCTTGCGGGCGCGACGAAAGCCCCATCCGCCCCATGCCGGCGCCCACGGCCCCCGAGCTGACGAGCACGATGCTCCGGCCGGAGGCGAGGAGGGTGTCGAATTGTCGGCCGAGGGCCTCGATGCGGTCGTGGTCGAGGAGGCCATCGGCGCCGGTGAGCACGCGCGTGCCGACCTTGACGACAAGGAGACGGGCGACGTCGGCGACGTCCTGGCGGAGCGGGTCGGGCATGGGGCTCGGGTGGTGGGGGCGGTGCCGTCACGGAGAAACTCCCATTCTACCAGCGGGAGAAAAACAGGCCCCAGCGGCTTCCCAGCCCCTTCCACGACCGGCCCGGCGACGTTTTTTCCCCCCCTGACAAGGGCGCTGTCGGTGACGATTGAGCACTGCCGGTGCGGTGCGGTAGAGTTGGAGCTTGGCCGGTTCGACAGGGCCACCGTTTAGTCCGGCGGCAGGGTTGCTGACGCGTGTTCGGAAGCCTCTCAGGGGCCTGCATGCAGGCGATATGGTGGGAGAACTCCATCACGAGTGCGGCCTGGCGGCTATCTATCACCTCCCCGGGGGCACGGCCAGCCCGCTGTGCCCGGTGCAGGGTCCCAACGACGTGGCCCGGCTCGTGCCCCGGATGCTCCTCGACATCCAGAATCGCGGCCAACTCTCGGCCGGAATGACGGCCTGGAATCCCGATCGCAATCAGCTTCTCGCCACCCACAAAGATGTCGGGAGTGTGAGCGAGGTGTTCGGGATGAGCCACCGGAGCGTCTACGATCGGCTCATGGATCAGCACACCGGTCCGGCGGCGATCGGCCATGTTCGCTATGCGACCTGCGGGGCCGAGGATCGCGGCTACGCCCAGCCACTGGAGCGCCCCCACATCCAGAAGCGGAAGTGGTTCTCCTTCGGATTTAATGGCCAGCTGGCCAATTACCCCGAATTGCGGGCTGAGATCCTCGCCGATGGCAACAACCACCTCGCCCGCGACAACGACACCGAGGTGATCCTCCATGCCATCGGTCGGGAGCTGTCGGAGAACGTCATCCCAACGCCCGTCGAACTGCTCTCGGCGATCTCCCGACGGTTTGACGGGGCCTGGAACATCGCGGTGATCGATGCCTGCGGGAGGATGATCGTTGCCCGTGATCCCCTCGGCATCCGCCCGATGGAGTACGCGATCGAGGGGCCGCTTGTGGCGGCCGCTAGCGAGAGCGTCGCCCTGCTGAATCTCGGCTTCGCCACCGAATCGATCCGCTCGCTCGAGCCGGGCACGGCGCTGGTCGTCGATGCCTCGGGCGCGCGGATCGAACGCTTCGCCGAGAGCCCGCGGCGGGCCCATTGTTTCTTCGAATGGGTCTATTTCGCCAACGTCGCCAGCACGATGGACGAGCGGAGCGTTTACCTCGTCCGCAAGCGCCTCGGCGAGGAGCTCGCTAGGCTGGAGACGGTGCCGATCGACGCCGACACCGTCGTGGTGCCGGTGCCCGACACGAGCAAGGCGGCCGCCGACGCGATGGCCTACCGCCTCTCGATCCCGTCGGTCGAGGGGCTGATCCGCAATCGCTACACCGGTCGAACGTTCATCGACGGGGCAGCGAGCCGGCGGCAGAAGGCGGAATCGAAGTACACGCCCCTCCGCGAGGTCCTGAAGGGGAAGCGGGTGATCCTCGTCGAAGACTCGATCGTCCGCAGCACGACGATGAAGGTCCTCCTGGGGAGGATGCGGTCGCTGGGGCTGGCCAAGGAAATCCACGTCCGCATCGCCTGCCCGCCGATCGTGGCGCCGTGCTTCTACGGGATCGACATGTCGACGATCGGCGAGCTCTTCGCCCCGCCGTTCCTCCGCGAGGGTGTTTTGACGGAGGAGGCCCAGGCGGAGATGGCCAGCCGGCTCGGGGCCGACTCCCTCCGCTACCTCCCGATCGAATCGGTGGCCCGGTCGATCGGAATGCCCTCCGATGCGCTCTGCGAGGCCTGCCTCACCGGCCGCTATCCGACGCCGGCAGGGGAGAGGCTCTACCAGATCGCCCTCGGGCACGACCCCCGCAGCGGGGCCTCGAGAACCTACGAGACAGTGGTCCGTTGACGGTCCGTGGGAAAAGTCATCTCTGGCCGAAGCGGCTGCGGGGCAGAATTGTCCACGGCCCGTTCGCCGACGATCGACCGCTTCGGTTCACGCGTCATCGGCCCGGGGCACGGAGGGCAGAGCAATCCGCGTCACCTCCGGCGCCGCGCTGTTCCGCTCCAGGGCGGCCCGCCACACCGGCTCGCCGGCGAGACGCGTACGGCGCTCGAAGTGGGTGCGGTAGTCGAGGTCATGTTCGGCCTGGCGCTGGGGCACGTCGGCTGGTGGGGCGAACAGACCGGTCGCGGCTGCGGCGGTCATGGCTTCGCGGAAATACTCCTCGACGTCGGTCCAAACATGGAGCCAGCCCCCCGGGACGAGGACCCGTCCGGCGTGGACAAGAAAGGCGTCGGAGAGGACGCGGCGCTTGCGGTGACGGGCCTTCCACCACGGATCGGGGAAGTAAACGTGGATCGCGTCGAGACAGGCGTCGGGAAAGAGCTGCCGAACGAGGATGTTGCCATCGCCGGCGACGATCCGGGCGTTGGCAGCGCCCTGCCGGGCGAGTCGGCCGGCGGTCATCTTCGCGTAGCCGTGGCTGATCTCGACCCCCAGAAAGCACCGGTTCGGGGCGACGGTGGCGGCGGTGGTGAGAAACAGTCCCTTGCCGCTCCCCACCTCGAGTTCGACCGGCGTGCCGGGGCGACAGCCTGGAAAGAGCTCACGGGGATCCAGCGGCGTGGTCCGGAAGTCGGTCCCCTCCCGGAAGACTGGATCCTCGGTGAGGACAAGGAAGTGGGTGGAGAGGTCGAGTTCGGGGGAGGGCTTCTTCGGGGCACGCCGCGGCATGGTTCAGCCGCCCACCGCGGACCCGTTGCCCGCCGTTGACGAAATGGAATTGGCCGGGAGCGGTACCCCCTTGATGATCCCGTCGACGACGATGCTTTCGCGCACGATTCCCTGGAAACGACAGACGATCATCGCCTTCGGGCGGACGCGGATTCGCTCTACGGCGATCACCAGCCGGTCCCCGGGGAAGACCGGTTCACGGAACCGCACGTCCTCCATACCCCCGAAGCCCATCACGTAGGAATCGAGGTGGAGGAGGTTGAACTTCTGGGTCACGTAGCTAGAGATTTGGGCGGCCGCCTCGCACATGATAACGCCCGGCATCACCGGCATCGAAGGGAAGTGACCACGGACCCAAAACTCGTCACGGGTGACGTCCTTGTACCCGACGCACAGCGCCCGGACGGCATCCTCGTGGACGATGGCCGTGAGTTGCTCCATCTCGAACCGCTGCTTGTTCCAGCGACGGATCTCGTGGATGTCGGCCAGAACATTGCCGAGGTCGTATTCGGTCGGGTCGATGATGTAGTCACGCGGCGGCACGGTGCGGGCTCCACCAGGAAAACTTGAAGGCAGGGGGAGACTTTTAGGTGCGGATGTGCTTCCGCTTCGCCTTGCGGGCCTTGCTGTTGGCCGGGCGGGCGCCGTGGTTGGCCTTTTTAAGGGTGCGATGGGGTTTGGTCATCGGGGAAAAACTCCTTGAGCTGGACGGAAACGGTCGGCCGGGGCGCGCTTGCTGCCCATGGCGAGCCAAGGGTTTTACCACGCGGTCGGGGGCGGTGCCATCCGGGTGATTCCCTCCGGCATCGAGCGGCAAAGCGCCGATTCAGCGCCCTTCGTCGGCCCGCTGACGGGGGCGGAGGGCGGTGGGGGAGGGGGGGATCGAGGGGGCGGGGCGGGGCGAGGTCCGATCCTCGGCGGCGATCGCCTCCCGCAGGCTCGTCCGAACGATTTCCACGAAACTTGCCAGGAGAAACCCGAACAGGGCCCCGATCACCCCCGACGAAATCCCGCCGAGCAGGGCCCCGGCCAGCGAGGCGTTGGTGAGCAGGGCGAGGGACACGCTCCCGGCCAGGCCACCGCAGGCCGCTCCAATCGTCGCCGACACCGGCACGAGCCGCCCGAGCGAGGTCGTGGTTTCGAGGAAGGTCGGCTTCGGGGGAGGCATCGGGGGCGGCTCCCCCTTCGCCCCTCGCCGCCGCGCCGCCAGGTCGCGGTCGGTCGCCTCGCGGAGGCGTGTCCCGATGGCGTTGCCGGCGACGTGCGCGGCGAGGCTGGCCGCGACCACCACCGTCGCCAACCAGCCGGCGATCCCCAGCCAGCCGATCGCTGCGCAAACCAAGGCCACAACCACTGCCAATGCGGTGTAGGTGACCAGGGGCATCGCACTCTCCGTCGTCCCGGACCATATCCGCCCCGCACCTGCCGCCGTTGGGCCGGGGGCCGGTGCCGACTCTGCTTTTCCCCACACAGTGTAGCCGTCCGGCGCGAGACGACCTCACGGCGCGTCCGTCACCGCTTCCTGCCGGTAGATCGGGAGGAGCCGGTAGTAGACCTCGAGCGTCAGCACCGCCAGCGCCGTGTGGGCGAGGCGCCCGCCGGCGGCCGTCTCCCGGTCGGCAAAGAACCAACTTCCCGTCTCGTGCCCGACCCGGGATTGGAGGGCCACGATCTGGTCGCGGTTGCGGCTGTTCCACCGCGGCCAGACCGGGTGGTCGGTCTGGATGAGAGCCTGAGCGAGGTAAAAGTTTTGGTAGATCGCGTGCGGCTTCGGCCCCGGGCGGGCGAGGACCGTGATCCCGCGCTGGAGCGGCTCCCGGTCGGCGCCCCAGCCGGTGTAAAGGCGGCACAGAAGGCCGATTGCCGAGGTGCACGGGGCGGCAGCCGGGGTCCGGTAGCCGTAGGCCGCCCCTTTCTGGGTCGCCACCGAATCGAGGAACCGGCGCGCGCCCTCGAAGGTCGGCGACGAGGTCTCGACGCCGGCCAGCCCGGCGCTCCGCAGGGCGGCGACCTGCCAGGTTGTCACCGTGATGTCGCCAGCCTGGCCGGGAAGGTAGCGCCAGCCACCGCCGTGGACATCCTGGGAGGTCTCGATGAAGCGGACCGCGTCGCGGCACGGTTTGCGGAGGAGGTCGTCGCCGGTCATCCCCAGGGCCTCGGCGAGGACGAGAGTGGCGATTCCATGCCCGTACATCGTTCCCTCGCAGAGGTCGCCGCCGCGGGGCGTCGACTGCATCCGGCTGAGGAGATAGTAGATGCCGCGCGAGACGGTCTCTTGGTGACGCCCCTCGAGGTGGGTGTTGCCCGCACCGAGAAAGGGAAGCAGCGCGATCGCCGTGCTCGCCGTGGTGCTTGAGAGCGTGCCGGGATCGCGGCACGCCCCCTCGCAGCGGCAGCCGTCGAGATCGAAGCGCCACGACCCGTCGTTGGCCTGATGGAGCGCGAGCCAGGCGAGGCCCCGTTCGACGGCCGCCTCGCTCGCCGGGCTCCCCCCCTTCCCGCGCACCGCCCGGCCTCGCGACTCGCCGCGGCGCGAGGCATAGGGGACGCCGCTCTCCCCCCCGGCCGTCGCCCGATCGGCCGGCAGCGCGGCACCGCCGGCCGCCGCCTTGCCGATGGGGAGTTGGATCGACACGGTTGCGGCTCGTGGGCCGTCGGCCGCCGCCGGGCCGTCGTTGACGTTGGCCGGATCGGGGGCGTCGGCCATCGGCGCCGCGGCGTTGATCGGCTCG
>SIAG01000242.1 GCA_009691925.1 Planctomycetaceae bacterium | reverse complement strand
GAGCGTAGTCACTGGCCCGCACGATCTCGAGGATCACGAAGTGCTCGAAGGCCCGGCCGTAGCCGCCGGTCCGGGGCACGAGATCGACGGTCAACGTCCCGGCCAGGGCCCGGCAGACGCCCGGATCAAACCACCAGAACTTCGGCGACTGCCGCTGCCGTTTGCGGACGGAGGCGTGCCAAGGCTCGAGCATGAAGCCCAGATGGGTGTCCTCCAGGATCTCAAAATAGGAGGCCACCGTCTTGTGATCGACACCGATGTCCCGGGCGATGTTCGAGCAGTTGAGGATCTCGCCATTGGCTTGGGCCGAAACCTCGAGGAAACGCCGGAAGGGATCGAGCCGCCGGATGACATGCTCCGCCCACACCTCTTCGCGCAGGTAGGTTCGGGCATAGGCCCGCAGGTAGCTCGATCGATCGGCCTCGGCGGTGAACGAGAACACCGTGGGGAGCGTGCCGAAGCGCAGGCAGGTGGAAAGCTCGAAGGCCGGCCCGAGCTCGCGGCTGGTCAACGGGAAGAGGTGCCGCACGAACGCCCGGCCGGCGAGCAGATTGACCGCCCCGCGCTTCAGCTTCCGAGCACTCGAGCCGGTCATGGCGAAGCGGACGCGCTGGCCGCCGGGCCGAGGCTGTTCGATCGCGGCATGGACGACGTCGAGGAGGGAGGGCACCTTCTGGATCTCGTCGATCACCACCCATTCGACGGCCGATGCGGCATCGATCTGCTCGCGCAACTCCCCCGGCCGGAGGCTGTAACGGTACTCGAGCTCCGGGTCGAGGAGATCGATCCAGAGCGTGGCACGGGCCCCGAAATGCTCCCGGAGAAGCGTCGATTTCCCCGTGCCGCGCGGCCCGAGGAGCAGCAAACTGCTCGATTCACCGATCGAAAGCGTCCTTGGGAACATACTCCCAATTTGTACGCCGAATTGGGAGTAAGGTCAAACTGGCTGTTTTTTCCCCGCCTCGACAATCACCAATGGCCTAAGGCCCGTGCCCCGGCCACCGAAGAAGGCATCTTGCTGTCACGAAAATCGTGAGGCTACGATGCCTTGATGCGAACGACAATCACGGTCGATCCCGATGTTGAGCAGCTGCTACGGGCAGCAATGGAGGCAACGGGGCAGAGTCTGAAAGCCACGCTCAACGAAGCGGTGCGGCGCGGGCTGTCGGGAATCGCGGTCCAAGCGTCGGAGCCTCGGTTCGAAGTAAATCCCCGCCCGATGGGGCTGCGGGCTGGCATCGACCCGGCCCGGCTCGGCGATCTCGCCGACGACCTCGAGGTCGAGGCCTTTCTCGACGTCAGTCGATCCCTGAAGGGCTGATCGCGACTTCATGCGATTCCGCGGGGTTGAGTGCCGCTTTCCGCTCGAGGCGTGAGCGGCGTTACCAGTGCGCGGATGTGGCCGAAGCCGCCCCTCTTCAGCCGTGGCCGCGGGCGCCGGCGAGCCACTCGTTGGCCCACGTCCGCACCCCCTCGATCCCCTTGCGGTGGCAGAAGTCACCGAGGGTCTCCGCTGCTTTTCGCTCCGCCTTGTAGCAGGTGAGGACGGCGGTGATCTCCTTGGCGAGATCCTCAAAGGGAACGACATCCTTGTACTGCTCGTTGAGCCGGTCTCCGAGGAGCCGGCCGCCGAGGAAGAGCGTGTACTTCCCCAGCGTTCGCCCCACGATGCCGATGTCGCAGTTGTAGGGACGGGCACAGGCGTTCGGGCAGCCGGTCATGCGGACGGTGAAGGCGTCGTGCGAAAGACCGAGCTTCGCCACCACCGGCTCGAGACTGTCGATGAGCCCGGGGAGGACGCGCTCGCTCTCGGCCACCGCAAGGCTGCAGGTGGGGAGGGCCACGCAGGCCATGCTCCAGCGGCGGAGCGTCGAGATCTCCTCCGAGGTTTTCACGCCATGGCCATGGAGGATCTCGGCGATCCGGTCGCGGTCGCTGGCCGCAAGGCCTGTGAAGAGCAGGCTCTGATGGGCCGTGATCCGCACCCCCGGCGAGAGCTCGCGGAGGATTTTTCGGATCGCCGTCTTGAGCTGAAAGCCATCGCGGTCGACGATCCGGCCGTTCTCGACATTGAATCCGTAGAAGTATTTCCCATCCCCCTGCTCAAACCAGCCGATGTGGTCGTCGAAGCCATGGACGTCGGTCGGATGGCAGGGGGCGAGCGGCTTGCCGAAGTATTCCTCCACCTTCGCCCGGAAAGCCTCCAGGCCCATCGTGTGGATCGTGTACTTCAGGCGCGCGGTCTTGCGGTCGGCACGGTTGCCGTAGTCGCGCTGCACCCTGACGATCGCCTCGGCGATCCCCAGCACATCCTCCGGGGGAACAAACCCCAGTCGCTTGGCCAAGGCCGGGAAGGTCTTGGCGGCGCTTGGCGTCACCCCCATCCCGCCACCGGCGACGACGTTGTAGCCGAGGATTTTTCCCTGCTCGTGGACGACGATGAAGCCGAGGTCGTTGGCATAGACGTCGGTGCAGTTGTCCTCGGGGAGGGCAAACGCCGTCTTGAACTTCCGCGGCAGGTAGGTGGGGCCATAAATAGGCTCGACAAGCTCGGTTGGCTCGACCGGCTGGATTGGCTCGACCGGCTGGATTGGCTCGACCGGCTCGGGGCCGCCGGCCACCCGCTGCTTCTCCCCGGTCTCTGGATCGGTGAGCCAGATCTCGTAGTAGGCCCGCGTCCGCGGGGCGAGATGGACGGCGAGCTCGTCGAGCTTGGCCTGCATCTGGTCGCGGACGGAATTGCCGTGGATCGGCGCCGGGCAGCACATGATGTTGCGCTCGACATCGCCACAGGCGGCGAGCGTCGTCAACTGGTTGGTGTGGACCTTCTGCATGAAGGCCTTCAGATCCCCCTTCACCACGCCATGGTGCTGGATCGACTGCCGCGTCGTCAGCCGGATCGTGCCGTTGCCGATCTCGTCCCCCATGTCGATCGCGGCGAGGAGTTGGGCGGCGGTGAGCTTTCCCCCTGGCACGCAGGTGCGGATCATGAAGCTGATCTCGCGGACGCTCTTGGCCCCCTCGCGGCTCTTCCGCTGCTCGCGGTCGTCCTGCTGGTAGGTGCCGAAGTTCTTGAGGAGCTGAACGCTCCCCTTCCCGAAGCCAGGGGCCCCGTCGACGAGCTCCTTGGCGATGTCGCCCCGCAGATAGTCGCTCGCGGTCTTGAAGCCCTCGACGGCGGTCAGCTTCGGGGCCTCGGCGGGCTTCGGGTCAGCGCTCATTCGTGAATCTCGCTGGAGGTCGGTGCGAACCGGCAGGGGATGCAAAGTGGGCCCCACTCGGGCCCTCCGCTCTGCAAGAATAGCCCCTTGGGCCTGCCGCTGACACCCCGGTGTCACCCCCTCTTTTCCTCGCCGGAGCCAGGCGTCCATGGGCTATTTCGCCTTCTTTCTCGTCCTCACCGCCGCCTGCCTCCTCTGGTCGGCCGCCTGCACGGCCGCCGCCGCCCGCAGCGACCGGCGCCGTGCGCTGTGGCTCTTCCTCGGCCTCGCCCTCCCCGTCCTCGCCCTCCTTCCCTGGCTCTTGGCCAGCGGGTACCTCGCCTTCGACGCCCGGATGCGGCCGAACTGGTTCGGTGCCGTGCTTACGGTCGTTCTCTCGGCGCTCATCGGTGGGATCTGGATCAGCCGCGCCGGCATGACGGCGGTCGCTTCCTCGGCGGTGGCGGTCGCCTCGCGCTGGCCGGTGATCGGGCTGTTCGCTTTCGCGATCCTCGCCAAGGGGGTGTCGTTCGGCACGCTCCTGATCCTCGATAACGCCGTCGCCGCCGAGGCCCGGGCGATGCGCGTCGAGGCGGCCGCCATCATGCAGGCGGCGCTGCCGCCGGCCGTCGCCGACGCCGAGAACGCCGCCCGCCTCCACCTGCAGGCCGGCGCCGCGATCGCCGCCGCCCGCGACCTCACGGCGGCCGATGGCCCGCTCGACGATCCGCAGTTCGACATCGCGAGCCCCGCCGTCGGCGATCTCCTCACCCGCCATGCGGCCCTCGTCGACACCATCCGCCGCGCCGCCGACATGCCGGGCTGCCGCTTCGCGCGCGACTGGGCGCGCCCGAGCATCGAGATGCTGCTTCCGGAGATGCAGGCGATGCGCACCGAGGCCAGGATCCTCGCCCTCGCGGCGCGGCGAGGGTCCTTCGAGGGCCGGCATGCCGAGGCTGTCGCCGACGCCGTCCGCCTCGGGAGCCTCGGCCGACAGGCGGGATCGGAACCGATTCTCGTCTCCTTTCTCGTGGGCCTGGCGATCGACGGCGAGGCCCTGACGGTCGTGGCCGATGTCCTCCCCCGGCTCGGCCCCGGCGACGCCGCACTCCTCGACGACCCAGGCCTCCGCGATCTCGTCAGCGCGGTGCCCTCGATCGTCCGGGCCGTCAACGGCGAAGAGGCTTTCGGGCTGGCCGTGTTCGCCGACTTCGCTGACGGTCGCGAGGACATCCACGCGTTCGGGAGGTTGTCGAGCGATGCCACGCCAACGTTCGACAAAGGCCATCCGCTCGAGTTCTTCGCCGACCCGCGGATGGCAATCTATCGCGTCTTCTTCCTCCCGGCCGATCTCGCCGGCTACCGCGATCGCTTCCGTAAGCTCCGGTCCACCGCGGCACGATCGGTTGATCAGCGACAGGGCTGGCCCGAAATGAAGCGCGACATCGACGCGATCGACACCGACCCGCGCCGGGGCCCGGATGGAGCGCTCGCCCGCCTCATCGTGCCCGCCACCGAGGCCGTCTTCCGCGCGCAGAGCCATGCCGTGGCGCGGCACCGGGCGGCGGAGGTGCTCCTGGCCGCCACCCGGGAGCGTCTCGCCACCGGGACGCTCCCCGCGGCGATCGACTCGCTCGTGCCGGCCCGCCTGCCCTCGGTGCCTCGCGATCCTTTCACGAGCGACTCGCCGATGCGAGCGGCCTTTGAGGCGAGGGAGTTATCCGTGTGGTCGGTCGGCCCGAACGGCACGGACGACGGCGGGCCGGTCGCGGCCGGCAACGCCCCTCCCGAGCGCGGCGACGACATCGGCCTACGGATTCGCTCCGCAGGCCCGTGAGCGGAAGCCGGCGATCCCGCCGGTTTCGAATCGAACTACGGAAGAGCCGCTCTGACGCTCGGCCCGTCTCCCCGGCACACGGCGGAAGACCTCTGTCGGAAAAAGGGTGACAAAAACCGGGCCGGCGCGGCTCCTTGGGAGTGGAGCAGGTGAATCGCGACGACGAACCGGCGGCGGGAGCGAACCGGTGGATGACAGCAACACGCCTGAGCGGGAGATCGCCCGCCTCGCTGCCGGCGACATGGCCGCTTTCGCCCGGCTCTACGACCGGCTCGGAGAGCGGCTGTTTGCCGCTGCCCGGCGGATGACCGGCTCGGTCGAGGGAGCGGAGGAGGCGGTGCAGGAGGTGTTCGTGGCGCTCGTTCGAGGGCGGGAGAAGCTCGCCACGGTCAGCGACCTCGACGGATACGTCTTCACCACCCTCCGCCATTCGATCGGCCGGAGATGGCGGAGCCTGGCGAGCGAGCGCCGATCGCTCGACGGCCTTCGCCGTTCGATCGAGGAGATCCACGGGACGGAGGGCAGGGTGACATCGGCACCGAGACTTCCCGACGACGAACTGGCCGCGGCGGTGGCGGCCCTGCCGGATGCCCAGCGTGAAGTGGTCGCCCTGCGGATCGATGGCGGGCTGTCGTTCGAGGAGATCGCGGCGGCCATCGATACCAACCCCAACACCGCCGCCAGCCGGTATCGCTCGGCGCTCGAGAAGCTCCGCCTCACGCTCGGTGCAGCAACAAAACTTCCCCAACATCCGGTACGACCATGAATCGCTACGACGACACTCCCGACGACATCGAGCAGCGAATCGCCAACGATCGCGTTCCGCTCCCGGCGAGCCTCCGGCCCCGCGTCCTCGCGGCCGTCGTGAAGACGCTCGAGAGCGGGCTTGTCCCGTTACGAGCATCTCAGCGATGGCGCGAGGAGCGGGTCGTCCTGACGACGTCGATCCTCCTTGCCTCGCTCGCTTTTCTCGTCGTCATCCCGTCGCTCGTGGCGATTCCGCATTCCGCGACGACGATCGCCTCGCCCCTTGAGGCCCAAGCCCGGCGTCTGGGCGTCGAACTCCCCCCTCCTCCGTCGCGGCCGACGGCATTCGAGGACCGCGTCGTCACGATCCCGTCGCGGCCCGCTCCGCCGATCCTCACCCCCGCCGACGCCCACCGCTTTCTCTCAGCCCCCTTCTGATCGATCGCCCCGCACATCATTTCAAGGCCTCACTTCCCATGGGCTACCTCGCCTTCTTCCTCATCCTTTCCGCCGCCTGTCTCCTCTGGTCGGCCGCCTGCACGGCCGCCGCGGCCAGGAGCGCCCGCCCCCGGCTCCGGTCGCTCCTGCTGGTTGTCGGCCTCGCCCTGCCCGTCCTCGCGCTCCTTCCCTGGCTGTGGGCAAGCGGATGGCTCGCGTTCGGCGTTAGGATACGCCCCAACTGGTTCGGCCCCGTCCTCACCGTCGTCCTCTCGACGCTCGTCGGGGGGCTGTCGATCGCCAT
>SIAG01000241.1 GCA_009691925.1 Planctomycetaceae bacterium | reverse complement strand
ACGAGGTGTTGTTGGCGATCGAGGCGGCGACGAGATCGGCCTGATAGGCAAGCGCCGCCTGCGAATACCGCCCCGGGAGGATGAACCAGGGGGTGACGTTACCGAGCTCGCAGGTGATTGGCTTCGAGAGGAGCGGGGCCGCGGAGCGGTCGGCGGGGTCGGCGCTCCCCCAGACAATCGCTCGGTAGGTCGCCTCGCCACCGGTGACATGGACGTGGGTCGTCTCGGGGGCAGCGATGGCGGCTTGCGCCAGCTCGGCGCCTCCTTCCGCGATCACGACCAGCCCCGCCTCCACCAGCGGCCCGAGGGCCATTTCGAGGACCGGCCGGAGCGGCGCATGGAGGGGATGGAGCTTCAGAAACACCCCCCGGCCATGTTCGAAAATCTGGGAGAAGACGTCGGCAGCCGACAGGCCGGTGACATTTCCCGCCCCGAGCACCACCGCCACGCCGCCGGCGCGCGGACGCTCCTCCACTTCGCGCCGCCAGGCCTGCTCGAAATTGGCGAGGCCGCCGGGATCTTGACAGCGGACGGTGGCCTGGAAGCCCTGGTGGATCATCGCGTCATGAAGTGTGCCGAGCGGGCCACGGGCGGGGAGGAGATCGAGGCCGACAAGCGCCGGGGGCGTGCCCCCCACCGAGCGCCGGCCGGCATGGAGGAGCCGCGGCGCCGAGGCGGCGCGAGGGAGCCCGCGCGTGGCCAGGTCAACCTGCGCTCGGGCCGTGAGGAGGCACAGCCGCGCCGTCACCATCGGCCCGGTCGCCAGCTCCTCGGCCAAGCCCGGGCCAGCGCCCGGCGGGCCGCGCTTGATCGCCACGGCCGCCTCGGCCCAGGGGCCCGCCACGGCCACCGTCGCCAGCGCCGTGCGACGGGCGAGCTCGGCGCGCTCGCGGCCGTCGGTGGCGGCGAAGCGGCAGGCGCCCGCCGCGAGCCGGCCGAGCCGGGAAGACAACTCGGAGGTATTCACGGGAGGCTCGCGGAGGAGTCGGGAAGGGATGGGGAACGACGGCGGAGCCGACGACGCGGGGCATCCTCCCCGGCTCTCAAGCCGCGCTACTTGCCGACGCAGTGCCGAGAGAATATTCGGTCGAGGAGATCGGTGCCGATTGTGTGGCCAGTGACCATGCCAACAGCATCGATTGCCGTCATCAGCGCCTCGGCCAGGAGTGGCTCCTCCGCCGCGCCACCGGCTAGCCCCACCGCCGCGATCGCCTCCGCTTCGGCCAAGGCTTGCCGCGCCCCCACCAGCCCGGCCCGGAGCCGCTCCGCCGCTGAGCCAAAGCGAGGCAGGCTTGCCACCGCCGTGGCCACCTCACGACGGAGGCGATCGAGCCCCAGGCCGGTGGTGGTGCTCGTGGCGATCGCGGCGCCGCTGTCAGCGCTGGAGAGGCCGCGATCGCAGCGCGTGAGGATCTCGATCACAACCGCCCCGGGAGGCATGGAAACCTCGTCGGGCCAAGCGCGCCCCGCCCCGTGATCGCGACACCACAGGACAATCTCGGCCCGACCGACCTCGGCGATCCCCGCTTCCGCCGCCGCCGCGGCCAGCCCAGCCTCGGGCTGATCGGGCCCCTCCCCTTCGCGCTTCCCCACACCGGCGGTATCGACGAGGAGCCATTCAACCGCGTCGGGCTGGCCGGGGAGCCCCGGCGAATCGCCGCAAACGACCGTCTCGAGCCAATCGCGCGTCGTCCCTGCTTCATCGGCCACCAGCGCCGCCTCGCGGCCGACCAGGGCGTTGTAGAGGCTGCTCTTGCCGATGTTCGGCGGGCCACAGATCACGACCCGCGGCAGCCGCCCGCGCGCCCCGGCATCGCGTGATTCGACCTTTGCCACCGCGGCCTCAAGGGCGTGGCCGATCTCCCCGAGTGTGGCGATCACGCCTCCCCAGAAGGCAGCGCAACTCTGGCCAAGACTGTCGGGGCTGCGCTCGTCGGAAAAATCGATCGCCGCCTCGACGTCGGCCGTGAGATCGAGGAGGCCCTCGCGGAGGGCATGGAGATCGCGGCCGACCCCGCCAGCAAGCCGGTCGAGGGCGTGCGAAAGCTCCCCGGGAGAGCGGGCGTCGACCACGGCGAGCACCGCTTCGGCCTGAATCAGATCGAGCTTTCCGGCGAGGAAGGCGCGGAGGGTGAACTCTCCGCCACGGGCCAGCCGGGCCCCGAGCCGACAGGCCTCACCAACCATTGCCTCGACCAGCGGCTGCGAGCAGGGGAGCTGCAGTTCGGCAAGCGGCCCGCCGGTTGGGCCCGCCGGGCCGGGCCAACGCAGAATCTCGACGCCAATCGCCCCCCATTCGGCGCCGAGCCGATCGGGGCGGAGCGTGGCTTGGATCGCCCGCGGGGCGGCAGGCAGCGGCCCGGGAAAGACAAACAGCCCGGCAAGCAGGTCGTCGAGCCCCGTGCCACCGAGGCGGACGATCGCGCGGATACCCCGGCCGGGCACCGTGGCGGGGGCGACGATCAGGTCATCCGGATCCCACATCGCTCACCTGCCGTTCCCACCCCGCCGGAATGATCTCATCGCTTCTTCCGCGCCTGACGGCGCTTCCGCTCCGCGTCGCCGCCATGAACAGCGTTATGAGCCGCGCCATTGGCCTCGGCTTTCGCCCCGGTGGAGAAAAAAGGGATATCAATGATCCGCCGGCCGGCGCCGGTGCTCCCCCCCGCTGCCGCGGCCGGCGCCGTCGTCGGGAGCATGAGCCGCTCGGCGATCCCCCACAGGCTCGAAGCGATGAAGTAGAGGCACAGACCGCACGGCACCTTGAAGAACATCAGCGCCATGAAAAACATCATGTACTTCATCACCTGCTGCTGGACTTTGGCCTGCTCGTCGACCGCCGGCGGCATGAAGAGATGCTGCTGCCAGAGGAAGAGCAGGATCGTTGCCAGTGGAAAAAGATTGAGGAACGGCCCCAGATAGCCTTCCGGCGCCGTGAGGAAGGTGGGGAGGACGTTCGTCCAATCCCAGAACATGTCGGGAGCGGCGAGGTTCGAGCACCAGCGGATCGCCGAACTGAACAGCGGCGCCTGCCGCAGTTCGACGTCGGTGGCGAGCGACCGGTAGAGCCCCATGAAGATCGGGATCTGGATGAACACCGGCAGGCAGCCGCCAACCGGGTTGTGATCATGCTTCTTCCACAGCTCCTGCGTGGCCTGGTTGCGCTTGACCGGATCGTCTTTGTACTTGTCGGCGATCGCCTTCATCTCCGGCTGGAGCGCCTGCATTTTCTGGGTCGAGAGCGCCTGCTTACGGCTGACCGGGAACATCAACCCGCGGACCATGACCGTGAGGAGGAGGATCGCGATCCCGTAATTACCGATCACGGCATGGAGGACATGGAGGATGGCGATCATCGGCTTGGCCACCCAGCCGAACCAGCCGTAGTAGACGAGGTCGTCCATCGCTGCCCCCGGAGCACCGTAGCGAGCGAGGAGATCGGGCTGCTTCGGCCCGG
Organism: Planctomycetaceae bacterium; assembly: GCA_009691925.1. Taxonomy (GTDB): domain Bacteria; phylum Planctomycetota; class Planctomycetia; order Pirellulales; family UBA1268; genus QWOP01. The sequence goes on along the minus strand of SIAG01000241.1, from coordinate 3,097 downwards.
CGAAAATGCCAAAGCGGTGGCGGACCGGCTTCCCCGGCTCGAGCGCGATCGGCCGGGAGATGATCCGCGCGGTGACATCGACGAGCTTCTTCTTCGCCGCCCCGGGAACCTCCCCAACGGCGATCGGGCGGACCTCGGCGAGATCGGGGATCTCGCTGTCGGTGGCGGGGACAAGCGCCGCGGCGAAGTACAGGGCATCGACTCCGGCGAACGACAGCGGCTGACCATCGCTGACGGATGTGGCCGGATGCTCGAGCTTGTTGTCGGCGATCTTCAGGCCGCTGACGATCGCCGACGGCTTGCCGGCGAACCGCATCGCCACGTCCCGGACCGCGAGCGTGCCCCAGTCGCGGGCGACGCGGGCGGTGTACCACCAGCCCTCCGTCGGCAGCCCCGTCGGGCCGTCGAGGGCGTAGGCGACCGTCGTCGGCTGGTCAGCCGCGAGTTCGACGACGAGGTCGAGCGTCGCCGGGCCACCGTCGACGCCAGGCACGAGTCGGTATTCCTTGGCCACGGCCAGCCCGCCGGGCAGCCGCGTGCTGAAGCGCACCCCGTCGCCGCCGGGAAACGACTCGGCCTTCCAATCACGATCCACCAGCCCCAGACCGGGCAACTCGTCGAGTGGCTCGCGCCGCGACCGGCCATCGACCGATTCCAGCGACAGCCGGAAGGAGAGCGGATCGGCCGGGTCGGCATCGGGATTCTCCACCGGGGCCGCGAGGTACTCGGGGCGGACGACCTCGAGCGGGCGACGATCGAGGCGGACTTCACACGCCCGGGCGAGATCCCCGCGGCGGGAGTCGACGGTGATCGCATCCCCCGGCTTCGTGCCGTCAAAGGCCCGATCGAGCGCCGCGGAATCCGTGACCGCCACGCCGCCCACCCGTTCGATGACGTCGCCGACGGCCAGCCCGGCCAGTTGGGCCGGGGTTCCTGGACCGACGACGCCGATCCGGCATCCCCCTGCCACCGCTGCAACAGCGAGGTGCCCCATCGATCCGCGCCGGTCATCCTGATCGTGATAGCGCTCGCCGGCCAACTCGATCCGCTCCACAGCAGCGCCGCGGCTGGTGAGCGTGAAGAGCACCTGCGCGGGGCCCACCGGATCGAGCGACCCGAGGGCATGACGGGTCCGCGGAGCGGCTTCCTCAGTCGGTGCGGCCCCCACGGCGGCAGCGTCACCGACGCCATCGGCCGGGGCGCTCTCCGCAGGCTTGTCCGCCGCGCCGAATGCCCCTTCAACGCCGGCCTCTTCCCTCGCGGCGGCCAACGGCCGTTGGGCATCCCCCGGCTCGGCCGGTGGGCGGGGGAAGAGCCAGATTTGGAGGAGCTGACTGCCAAAAATGATCGCGAAGGCGATGAGAGCGAATTGAACGTGACGGCGTTCCATGATCTCCTCGGGCGATTCACCGCCCACCGGGCTCCCCGCAGAGAGCCACTCCGGCCGTAGCACGAGGGCCGTGCCACATCGACCGCTGCCGCCGACCGATCCAGGCCCCGAGCGCGCGGCGGGGGAGCCACGCCCGGAACCGGAGGGTCGCAGACCGCGAACCTCCACAGAAACTCGCAGTATACCAACCGACGGCCGGTTTCCCGGGGGTGCTTTTCAAGGCCCCAGCCCGACCTTCAAGACCCTGCCGGGAGCAGGTCAGCGCCCGACGAGAAGCCGATCACCGAGATAGTTGTCGAGATCGGCGACGAGGTAGATCTTCTTACAGGTGACATCCGCAGGATAGCGGATCCGCCGGAAACGGACGACGACATCGTCGGCGGGGGCGCCGGTCTCGAGGATTACGTAACTGGCACGGGAGTCGAGGTCGCGGGGCTGCCCGACGGAACCGACGTTGACCATCGCCTTCGGCCCGGGGAGCGTCCGCCGCCACTCGGTCTCCATGAGGCTGATCTCCGGGGACTCAAACTGCGGCGCCAGCGTGAACACGCCGGGGATGTGGGTGTGCCCCTGGAAGCAATAGCGGCCGACGAGCTCGAAGATGTGCTCCATCTTTAGGGGATTGTAGATATCCTCGGGGAAGACATATTCGTCGAGCGGGCGCCGGGCCGATCCATGAACGAAGAGGAGATTCCCTTCGACATGCGTCCGTGGCAGTTCCCCCAGCCAGTCCATCAGCCGGTCGGCGGCGTTCTTCGGCATCGCGTCGTGGTGTTCGAGTTGGGACCGCGTCCAGCGGATAGCGCGCTCGGCACCGACGTTGAACCCGTCGGGATCGAAGAGGGCCCCCTGATCATGGTTGCCGAGGATCACCAGGGCACAGCGATCGCGGACCAGCCGGGCGCACTCGCAGGGATTCGGGCCGTAACCGACGATATCGCCGAGGCAGGTGATCGAATCGACCTTTTGCTGGTCGATGTCAGCGAGCACCGCCTGAAGCGCCTCGAGATTGCCGTGGATGTCGCTGATGATCGCCCGCTTCACGCCAACTCCACCCCGCTATGCCACCCCCAGGGCAGCGCCACGACGAATCTTCACCCGATCGCGCGACGATCCCGGCGGGCCTCCGAGCCCGGTCGGAAAACCTGAAAAAGCAGTGAAAGTCCGTCAGACTACGGCGAGCTGTCCCCCCGGTCAAGCAGCGTCCATCCCCTCGGAGCCGATTCTATGAAGACGGTCGCCATCGACACCTCCCTCTCCTCCGGGAGCGTCGCTGCCGTCGACGGCGAGCGGGTGGCGGAGGTTCGGTTCTCCCCCGCCCAGGCCCATGCGAAGCGAATCGCCGCGGGCTTGGCGGAGGCGACGGCCGAACTGGGCTGGAGCATCGCCGAGGCCGACCTCGTGGCGGTGATCCGCGGGCCGGGCTCGTTTACTGGGCTGCGGGTCGGCATCGCCGCGGCCAAGGGGATCGCCTGGGCGGGCGGGATGCGCCTCGTCGGGGTATCGGGATTCGAGGTCATCGGGGCCGCCGTGGGGGGTGGGGCACCGATCTATGTCGCCTTCGATGCCGGCCGCGGCGACCTATTCGCAGCCGCAGTCCACCCCTCCCCGAGCGCTCCGACCGGCTGGCAGACCGACGGGGGTGTGCTCGTGCCGATCGCCACGTGGGTAGCCAAACTTCCCCCCGGCGCGACCCTCGCTGGCCCC
>SIAG01000240.1 GCA_009691925.1 Planctomycetaceae bacterium | reverse complement strand
GTCCTCGGCGGTCTGTCCGACGCCGAGCGGGCCCGACAAAGCGCCCCCCTTCTGCCCCTTCCCCTCGCCTGCCCCCGGGTCGCCGGGATCGCCGCCGTCGCCCCCCTCAGACTGATTGAGGTAGACGCGGGCATGCTCCTCACACAGATGGACTTCGCGGACGTTGCCCGTCTCGAGCTCGGTGATGTGAAACACCGCCTGATTGTCGCACTGCTGGCACTTCATGGCATCCCCGCACGGCCGGTCCGCTCTGCCTCCCGGAACACACCGTGCCGGGGGAAGGACTTTGAATCATATCCGTTCCCTTGCCGCAACGTCGCCCTTCGGTTCGCCGGACGACGCCGGTTGCTCCTTCGCGGGGCGTTGGCCCCGTTCCGCTGGTTCGCCCGGCGGGGTGGAGGTGGGGAGCATGTCGGGGTAGTCTAGGAATATCCGCTCGCAGCGCCACCGCCCGACACGCCGCTCCATGTCGACTGCACCGTCCCCTCAGGACTCCTGCCTCCCCGACGCCGCTCGGTTCCGGGCCCTCGCGGCGACCCACCGCCTCGTGCCGGTGTGGCGCCGACTGTTCGCCGACGGGCTGACACCGCTGTCGGCCTTCGCCCGACTCGACGCCGGCACCTGTGGCTGCCTGTTCGAGAGCGTCGTCGGCGGAGAGAAGGTGGGGCGCTACAGCTTTCTCGGCGCCGATCCGTTCCTCCTCCTCGAGGCCCGTGGGCGGCAGGTCACCGTCAGCGGCAACGGCCTCCCTGGCGGCACGGAGGAGCAGCTTGAATCGGACGATCCGTTCGCCGAGCTCCAGCGCCGCATGGCCCCCTTTCGCCCGGCCCACCTCGACGAACTCCCCCCTTTCACCAGCGGCGTCATCGGGTATGCGGCCTACGACGCGGTCCGGTACGTCGAGGATCTCCCCGACGCCCCCCCCGACGACCGTGCGCTCCCCGATTTGAGCTTCGCCTTTTACGACAGGCTCGTGGTCTTCGACAACGTCACGAAGTCGCTCGATGTCGTCGTTCTCGCCGACGTCGGCGACGGCGCCCCCGCCGCCGTCGAGCACGGCCGGGCCGAGGCGCGTCGGCGGATCGACGCCACTCTTTCGAAGCTCTTCGCGCCGGCCGATTGGCCCGCAGCGGCCGACATCGGCCCCCGCCACGAGCCCCGCTGCCTCAGCGACGGCTCGGCAACCTCCACCTTCAGCCGTGAGGGATTCCTCGCCGCCGTCGACACGGCGATTGAGTACATCCGCGCCGGCGACGTCTTCCAGGTGGTGCTCAGCCGCCGCCTCGACATCCCCTTCGACCACCCGCCGATCGAGCTCTACCGGACGCTGCGGGTGGTGAACCCGAGCCCGTTCATGTTCTTCCTCCGCACCCCCTCCGCGACGCTCGTCGGCAGCTCGCCGGAGATCATGGTGCGCCTCATCGACGGCACGGTGACGGTGCGCCCGCTCGCCGGGACGCGTCCGCGCGGCGCCACCCCGGAAGAGGACCGGGCCCTCGCCGAGGGTTTGCTCGCCGACCCGAAGGAGCGGGCCGAGCACGTCATGCTCATTGACCTGGGGCGCAACGACGTCGGCCGCGTCGCCGAGATTGGTTCGGTGAAGCTCTCCGACGTGATGTCGATCGAGCGCTACAGCCATGTCATGCACATCACGAGCAACGTCACCGGGAAGCTCCTCGCCGACAAGACGGCCTTCGACGCGCTTCGCGCTTGCCTCCCGGCCGGCACCGTCTCGGGGGCCCCGAAGATCCGGGCCATGGAGATCATCGACGAGCTCGAGCCGACCCGCCGTGGTCCCTATGCCGGCGCCGTCGGCTACATCGATTTCGGCGGGTCGATGGACACCTGCATCGCGCTGCGGACAGTCGTCCTTGCCCACGGCATCGCCTCGGTGCAGTCGGGGGCGGGGATCGTCGCCGACAGCGTCCCCGAGAGCGAGTATCAGGAGACGCTCAACAAGGCGAAGGGGCTGCTTGTGTCGCTGGAGATGACCACCGAGAGGCTCGGCCGCTCGCCCCACCTCTGATCTTCGCCCCTGCTCTGATCTTCGCCCCTGCTCTGATCTTCGCCCCTGCTCTGATCCGCCCCTGCTCCTCCGGGCGCGTGCCCCCCACCTTGCCATGCTCCACATCGAACGCGCCGTGATTCGCGCGGGGGATGTGGCGGCGATCGCCGATTGCTCCCTCGACGCGGCGCCCGGCGAGGGGTGGGCGCTGATCGGCGCCGGGGGATGCGGGAAGGGGCTCCTCGTGGCGGCGATCGCCGGGGCCGTGCCGCTGGCCGGTGGGGAGATCGTCGTCAACGGCTGCTCGCACCGCCGTGAGCCCGCCAGAGCCCGGCGGATGTGCGGCTACGTCCCCGCCGCGCTCGAGAGCTGGCCGGCGATCCGAGCCGACGAGTTTCTCGATCTCTTTGCCGCCGCCGCCGGCCTGTCGGGAGCGAAGCTCGCCGAGGCGCGGACCCGGGCCCTCGATCTGGCGGGCCTCCGCGGCGCGGAACGGCTCGACACGCTCCCCGAAGCGGTCACCAAGCGGCTCCTCCTCGGCCGCGCCGTCCTCCACGATCCGGCGATCCTCGCGCTCGACGATCCCTTCCGCGCCCTCGACCCGCGCGGTCGGCAGCTGTGCGAGAAGCTCATCGAGGCGGCGGTGCTCGTCGAGCGGACGGTCGTCGCGGCGCTCGACGACGCGATCGTGCCGGCCTGCTTCACCCACGTGGCCCTCCTCGACGAGGGGCGGATCGTCGCCCGCGGGCCCGCCCACCCGGCCACGTTCGCCCCGGGGCGGACCTGGACCTGGCGCGTGACGGTGCCGCGCGACGCGGTCGCTGCCCGCGAGTGTCTCGCCGACCGGGTGCCCGAGGCCCATCTCGTTGACGACCACACCGTCGACTGCCGGATCGACCCGGCCCTCTCCCCGCCGGCCGGGCTCGTGACGGCCCTGGTTCGGGCCGGGATCGGTGTCGAATCGGCTGGATTCCACCCTTTCTGGAGTGTTCAGCTGGTGCGCAACGCCTCCTGATCGACAGGGGCTGACCGGAGCCGAGGTAGAATCGGGGGGTGAAGGCCGGCCGGCATCGGGCTGCCGGTCGACGGTGGTTTCTTCCCGCCCCCCTGGGAACCGATCGTGCGACGACTCCACCCGCTGCCCGCGGCTGTCGCCTTCGCCCTGCTCCTCGTCGCCGGCAGCCCCGGGGCCGACGGGGCAGGGGACCCGGCAGCGACGTTTCGCGACCAGGTCGAGCCGATCCTCGCCCGCCGCTGCCTGGCCTGCCACTCCCATGCCGCCGGCCAGATCGAGGCAAACCTCGCCCTCGACTGGAAGAGCGGTTGGGCGACCGGCGGCGACCGCGGGCCGGCGATTCTCCCTGGCTCCCCCGACGAGAGCCTCCTCATCCGGGCGGTGCGGCATGTCGATGCCGAGCTGAAGATGCCCGACGAAAAGCTCCCTGAAGAGGAGATCGCGATCCTCGAGGCCTGGGTCCGCGACGGCGCCGTCGATCCGCGCGTCGCCGAGCCGGCCACGGCCCCCACCAGCGGCGACTGGTGGTCGCTTTGCCCCCTCGTCTCCCCGCCACTGCCGGATGGCACAGGCTCTGATCCAAACAACCCGATCGACGCCTTCCTCGACGAGCGGCTGGCGAAGGCAGGGCTCGTGGCGGTGCCGGAGGCCGACAGACGGACCTTCATCCGCCGGGTCTCGATCGATCTCCACGGCCTCCCGCCGACGCCGGAGGAGGTGACGGCGTTTAGCGCCGACGAAGCTCCCAACGCCCATGAGCGGCTTGTCGACCGGCTCCTCGCCGCGCCGGCTTGCGGCGAGCGGATGGCCCGGCACTGGTTCGACTCGATCCACTTCGCTGACAGCCATGGCTTCGAGCACGACGTCTTCCGGCCCAACGCCTGGCCCTACCGCGATTGGGTCATCAAGGCCTTCAACGACGACCTCCCCTGGCCGACCTTCGTCCGCGCGCAACTTGCCGCCGACGCCTTCTTCCCTGCCGATCCCACCACGTTTCCCGCCCTCGGCTACCTCGGCGCCGGCACCTACGACCATTCCGCCGCCGCCACCGCGCCGAAGTCGTTTGAGAATCTTGACCGTGACGACATGGTCACGCAGGTGATGTCGAGCCTGGCAAGTACGACGGCCAACTGTGCCCGCTGCCACGCCCACAAGTTCGACCCGATCTCGCAGGAAGACTATTACTCCCTCCAGGCCGTCTTTGCCGGGATCGGGAAGGGGGAGATCGACTGGGATCCCGACAGCCTCGTCGCCGCCGCCCGCAAACGCTGGCAACGCGTGGCGACCCAAGCTGCCTCCGCCCCCGAAACCCTCCTCGACGACCCGGACAACGTGACAACGCTCGCCGCCTGGGAAGCCACGAGCCAGACGCGGGCCGTGTGGACGACGCTCCCCCTGACCACGTTCACGTCTGCTTTCGGCACCGAGCTCCAGCGGCTCGACGACGGCTCGATCCTGTCTGGTGGTACCGCGGTCGAACGCGACGTGGTCACCCTCACCGCCGCCGGCCCGCAGCCCCCGATCACCGCGATCCGCCTCGATGTCATCCCCCACGAATCGCTCCCCAAGCAGGGGCCGGGGCGGGGGCAGAACGGCAATCTCCATCTCTCCGAGTTTGAGCTTCGCGTCTTCCGTGCCAACGTCGCCGAGCCCGAGCGGATCGCGATCGCCCGCGCCACCGCCGACTTCGACCAGCAGAGCTGGACGATCCAACATGCCCTCGATGGCAATCCGGCCACCGCCTGGGGGATCCACCCCGAGGAAGGCAAGCCGCATCACGCCATTTTCGTGCCGGCGGCGCCGGTCGTGCTCGGCGCCGGCGACTCCCTCGCCGTCGTCCTCCGGCAGGAGCATGGCGATAGGCACACCATCGGCCGCGGTCGGCTTTCGATCACCTCCGGCGATCCCGACGCCGCGATCGCCCTCCCCGTGGCCGCCGAGGAAGCCCTCGCCATCCCCGCCGCCGCCCGCACCAAGGCCCAACGATCAACGCTTGCCGCCGCGATCCTCGCAAGCCAGGCCCAGGCCGAGCTCAAAAAGCTCCCCGCCCCCCACAAGCTCTACGCCGCCGCCACGACCGCGGTGAACGAGCGCGGCACGATCGTTTACCCTGCGCCGCGTGAGATCTACGTTCTCAAGCGTGGCGACCTTGATCAGCCTCAAGGTCTCGTCGGCCCCGGCGCCTTGGCGGCGATCCCCGGATTCCCCGCCCGGTTCGAGTTTCCCCCCGGCACTGCGGAATCGGCCCGCCGGGCGGCACTCGCCGACTGGCTCGTTCACGAGCACAACCCGCTCACCTGGCGGAGCATCGCCAATCGGGTCTGGCAGTGGCACTTTGCCCGCGGCCTCTGCGACACCCCCGGCGACTTCGGCCGCATGGGGGGCACGCCGAGCCACCCCGAGCTCCTCGACTGGCTCGCCGCCGAGATCCGCCGATCGGGCTCGCTTAAAGCGATCCACCGCCTGATCTGCACCAGCCGCGCTTACCGCCGCGCCTCCGCCTGCCCGCCGGAGCTGTTTCAGATCGATCCCGACAATCGGCTCCTCGCCCGGATGTCGCCGCATCGGCTCGATGCCGAGAGTTTTTTTGACGGTGTCTTGCTGGCGTCCGGCCGCCTCGACGACACCCGCGGCGGCCCGGCGGTGGCGCATTTCTCGCAGCGCCCCGGCGCCCAACTGACGCCGATCCTCGACTACGACGCCTTCGACTGGGATTCCCCCGGCGCTACTCGGCGCAGCATCTATCGGGTCGTGTGGCGCGGCATTCCCGATCCCCTCTTCGACGCCCTCGACTTCCCCGATCTCGGCCTCCTCTCCCCGACGCGCGGCTTTTCAGCCTCCCCGCTCCAGGCGCTGGTTCTCGCCAACAACCGCTTCGTGCTCCATCACGCCCGGCATCTCGCCCGCCGCGCTGCAGCAGCAGCCCCCGACCCCGCCGCCGATACGCTCGACGCCAGGATCGGGCGGATGGTGCACTGGACCTGGCAGCGCGAGCCGACCTCGCAAGAGTCGGCGGAGCTGGTGGAGCTGGCCCATCGACACGGCCTCGAAGCGGTGGCCCGGGCGCTGTTCAATGGGGATGATTTTTTATTTGTGGACTGAAGGACCAAAGACGGACTGGGGTTCCTGCCATGTCGCTCCTGCTTCCTTCGCGCCGTGATCTCCTCGCCGCTGCCGGCGGTGGCTTCGGGTCGGTGGCGCTTGCGCATCTTCTGGCAGGGGAGGGGAGAGGAGGGGAAGTGAGGAGAGGAGCCGACGGTGCAGCGCTTGCCGATCCTTCCTGGCCTCTCGGTGGGCTCCATCATCCGGCCAAGGTTCGCCGCGTCATCCAGCTGTTCATGAATGGCGGCGCGAGCCCGATGGACATCTTCGATTACAAGCCGGCGCTTGAGAAACACCACGGCGAGGCGCTCGGGCCGAAAGAAAAACCGGAGGGTTTCACAGGCCCGGCCGGCAACGTCTTGAAGAGCCCGTTTCCGTTCGCCCAGCATGGTGAATCGGGGCGATGGGTCAGCAGCATGTTTCCCTGTCAGGCCGAGCGAGTCGATCGGATGGCGTTCCTGATGGCGAT
>SIAG01000239.1 GCA_009691925.1 Planctomycetaceae bacterium | reverse complement strand
CACCAACGGCCGTCGACGGTCGGCCCCGGCGATCGAGGCCTCAAGCCTCCCTGCGTGGTCAATCTTGCCTAGCGGGAGGGGGCGGGAGCAAGGTTTCGTAGGACGCCGTCCGGACCGCCGACGGCGCGACCGGTTGCTCGTCGACGAAGATCTGCTCCGCGGGGCGGTAGCTGGAGGTGCCACCGGGGCGGAAGACCGGATCGGGGCGGCGCACTGGGGGAGACGTGAGCCCGTCGGGGTTGGCGGCGGGGAAGGGGCCCGGAGGGGGAGCGGCCGCCGGAGCGGCAGCGGGGAGCCCTGCGGAACCGGACCAGCCCGCGTCGGCCGGAGGGCTCGCCGGGAACGCACCGACGGGGGCCGTCAGCGCCGGATCGGCGCCCGGGTCGCCGAATCGGCTCCGGTCGGAGGCATATCTGGCCTGGGTGCCGGACTCGGGAGGATTGATCGGTGAGAGGGTCGAGGCGGCCGCAGCACCGGCTGCGGCGTACCCCGGCGCGGCGGGTTCGGCGGCCAAGCTCCCGCGGGCATCGGCCACGCGACTCGGCTCATAGCCCGCCGTCGAGGGGAAGGATGACGGGGTTGCCGGCGGGGCGAGCGGATATCCGCCGCCGGGGGGCGTGCCGGCCACTTGCGCCGGCGGAGGGGGAACCGGCTCGAGAGGCAAGCTCGAGGGTGGAAGCCCAGGCACCGCTGGGGTCTCGGCCGGAGGAGGAGGGGTGGGGAGCGTGGCGTAGGGGCCGACCTGGGGGCTGATCGACTGCGGAGGAGCGTTCTCTGGCGTTGGAGCCGATCGCGGATCGACAGCGGCCGCGGCCAACTGGGGGGGCGGAGCAACGCCATAGGTGACTGTCGCCGGGTCGGTGGCGGGGGTCTGGATCCCCACCGCTGCGACCCCGGCAGTTGGGGAGGCTTCGTTGACGACATAGCCGGCGGGCGTCGAGGTGGTGGGATAGGGGGTTGCGGCGGCCGACGGCTTCGTGGTGGGGGCGTCGATCTTCGGGGCCGCCGTCAGCGCCGTGTCATCGATCCCCTTCGGCTTCGAGGCGCCGAAGCTTGGCCATTTCGGGGCCGACATGGAGCGGACACCGCTGCGGCACCCGCCGCCGGCGAGGCTCGCCAGGAGGATGCCGATCGCCACGGCACCGAGCCTTCCGCGCCGGATCGAAGCTCCTCCGGGGGCGGAACCGGCGAGCCCCTGGAGCCCCTGGAGCCCCTGGAGCCCGGGTTGCGGGCGGTCGACAGCGTGTGGCATCGGCATGACAAATGATCTCCCGGCTTGCGTGTCCCGAAGGAGGGGCGCTCGGAGGGGAGATAAGGGCAGCGCCGCGGGGGAGTCAACGTCAACTCGCCCACGGTTTTGCCACGCAGGTGTGGCGTGTGTGAGAAAGAGCGGGGCGGCCCGTCGTGATCGACAGGCCGCCCCGGCACGTCATGGATCGTCAGAAACCGTTTTCACTGCGGCTGGGACCGCCGTAGGTTCCAACGGCGGCTGGGACCGCCGGACGTTCCAACTTACTTCTTGACGACGGCGAACCGCTTCCCGATCGCGTCCCAGTCGACGACGTTATAGAAGGCGTTGACGTATTCGACGCGGCGGTTTTGGTAGAGCAGATAATAGGCGTGCTCCCAGACATCGAGCCCAAGGAGCGGCGTGTTGCCGTGCATGACGGGGCTGTCCTGGTTGGCGGTGCTCTCGATGAGGAGCTTCCCCTTGGGGTCGACCGAGAGCCAGGCCCAGCCGCTGCCGAACCGGCCGAGGGCCGCCTTCGTGAACTCCTCCTTGAACTTGTCGAAACCGCCGAACACGCTCCGCACCGCTTCGCCGAGGTGGCCAGCCGGCTCGCCCCCCTTCCCCTTGCCGAGCGATTCCCAGAACAGGCTGTGGTTGGCGTGGCCGCCGCCGTTGTTGCGGACGGCGGTCCGGACCGCCTCGGGCACCTTCTCGAGGTCGGCGATCAGCTTGTCGATGGGGAGATCGGCGAGCGGATTCCCCTCCAGCGCCTTGTTCAGATTCGTGACATAGGCGGCATGGTGCTTGCCGTGGTGGATCTCCATCGTGCGGGCATCGATGGAAGGCTCAAGGGCGTCGACGGCATAGGGAAGCGGAGGCAGCACGAAGGCCATGGAGAGGCTCCGAAGGGGATGTTTCGAGGTTCGTCGGGAGGTGGGGAGCGTCGCCGCCGGGGATTTCCCGAAAGCATCCCCTACCTCGACGTCGGCATCGTAGCCGACCCCCGGAAAGTGGGCAAATGAGGCAGGGTGCCCGGGAGTCCGGTTGTAACGGCGCCGACCGGTGGTGACGACGGTGGCGGTGGTGCCGTCGATGCGCGTGAGGGGGGGCCGCCTGGCGGCTCGTGAATCCAATCTCCCCCCGGTGCCGAACAGAATCTGGTCGCGTTGCTCGTGAGGATGGCAGGATGCCCCCTCGGCGCGTCCCCGGGGAATCGCTCCCGGGCGTCATGGATGGCTCCAGAATCCGCAAACCATGTCCGTGCACACCGCCCCCGCCGGCGCGCCCCCGCGTAAACCCTTCTCGTGGACCCGAAGCGCCGCCGCCAAGGCCCCCCCGGCCGACGCGGCTGCCAAGACTCCGGCCGCCGGCAAGACGGCCGCCAAGCCGAGGCGTGAGCCCCGCCGGCCGTTCGACTATTCCCCTGAGGCCCGCCCCGAGCGCCAGGGGGCGCTGGCAACGATCCTCCCCACGCGTCCCTCCCGGCTGGGAGTGGCGCTGGCTGGGATCGTTGTCGTGACGGCCACAACGCTGATCCTCGGCGGCTGGCCGGCGGCGATCGAAACGGTCGGGCGCCTCGCCGGAGCGCGCTTCACCCGCACGGTGGCGGTGCTGCGGGAGCTCGTCGATCTCCGCGGGCTCGTCCTCGGCGGCTGGCTCGCACAGATGTCCCTCCTCGGCGCGGCGAGCGTGGCACTTTCGATCCGCGGAATGCGCCGCCACCGCAAGGATGCGCGTTTCGGCCGGTCGCGGGCCTGGCTGGCCATGGCACTGGTGTTCTTCACCGCTTCGATGGCGGGCACGCTGCCGATCGGGAAGCTTGTGTCGACGTTCCTCGTCGAAGCGACTGGCCGCTCGTTCGGCCCCGAGGGATTCGGCTGGTGGGTGGCGATCGCGGGAAGCGTCACGGGGATCTCGACGCTCTGGATCCTTCTTCCCCTCCATCAGCGCCTCGTCCCCGGCTTCTGGTTGCTCCTCGGCCTGGCCGGCTGGTCGGCGGCGGCGGCCGTGCCCTGGCTCGGCGGGATCGGCTGGCCCGCCGCGGGGCGGGATGACCTGGCCCTCGCCGGTGCCGGGGCCTGGGTGGCGGGAAGCGCGGCGATGTTTGCCGCCATGCTGACGGCCGCCCGCGGGGTGATCCGCGAGGTGCGGGGAGAGATCAAGGCGCCGCCGGTCGGCACGGCAAAGGATGAGCGGGGTCCGAAGGTCATGAAGACGGAAGCGGTCACACGTCAGGCCAAGGCCCCGGAGCCTGTTTTCGAGCCGGTCGACACCGACGACGACGGCGCTTTGCAGTCGGCCGCCGAGGGGAGTGAGACCGGCTACACTGACGGCTCGGATGCCGAGGATGAATACGCGTCGCGGCCGCTTTCGAAAGCCGAGAAGAAGCGGCTCCGGAAGCTGGGCCGCCACGCGGCCTGATCCATCGCCCCGGCCTCTCCATTTCGCCCCCCCGTGCGTGACGGCTCGAGCCTCGTCGGCTCTGCTGGCGGCAGGGAGGAATCCTCGCTCCATGACCGTCCGTACCCGCTTCGCTCCGAGCCCGACCGGTTATCTCCACATCGGCGGCGTCCGCACGGCGCTGTTTAACTGGCTGTTCGCGCGGCGGCATGGCGGGACGTTCATCCTCCGCATCGACGACACCGACGCCGAGCGGAATGTCGAGGAAGCGCTCGAGCCGATCCTCTCGGGGCTGAAGTGGCTGGGGATCGATTGGGACGAGGGGCCGAGGGTCGGCGGGCCGCACGCCCCCTACTTCCAGTCGCAGCGCTCGGCCGGCCACAAGGCGGCCGTGGAAAAGCTTCTCGCCTCGGGGCATGCCTACCGCGACTTCGCGAAGCCGGAGGAGCTCGACGAGGAGCGGAAGGCCGCCCAAGCCGCAGGAAAGCCCTACCTCTACAGCCGGCGGTTTGCCGCCTTCACCCCCGACGACGCCGCCCGCTTTCTCGCGGAGGGGCGGCAGGGGGTGGTGCGGCTGAAGATGCCGCGGGAGGGGTCGCTTGTCATCGACGACGCTGTCCGCGGCCGGGTGGAGTTTGCCTGGGAGCGCGAGCAGGATCATGTCATCCAGCGGGCCAACGGCTCCTGCCTCTACCATCTGGCAAGCGTCGTCGACGACCACGATTTCGAGATCACGCACGTGATCCGCGCCGAGGAGCACCTCTCCAACACGCCCCGGCAGGCCTACATCGCCCTCTCGCTGGGCTATCCGCTGCCGGCCTACGCCCATCTGCCGCTCGTGGCAGAGCCGGGGAGCCGCACGAAGCTCTCGAAGCGGAAGCTCGCGCAGTATCTGAAAAATCCCGACTTCCGTCAGATGGCCGATCATGGCACGCGGATCGCCGAGCGGATCGGCGTCGCGGCAGCGGCCGACACCTTCAATCCGGTCATCGTCGACTTCTACCGGGAGGTGGGCTATCTCCCCTGGGCGATCGACAACGCGATGGCGCTGCTGGGGTGGGCCTACGACGACAAGACGGAGTTTTTCAGTCGCGACGAGCTTGTCGCGGCGTTTTCGCTCGAGCGGATCAATGCCTCACCGGCGAGCTTCGATCCGAAAAAGTTGTGGAGCGTGCAGGACCATTACATGCACGCCCTCTCGACCGACGAGAAGCTCCCGCTGATGCTCCCCTACCTCGTCAAGGCCGGCCTCGTCTCGAGCCCACCGACGGCCGAGCAAACGGCGACGGTGCGGCGGGTGATCGAGGCCTCGGGCGACCGGCTCAAAGTCTCCGGCGACATCCTCGGCTACGCCGACTTTTTTCTCGTCGACGAGCCGGTTCTCGACCCCCAGGCGGTGGCCCAAAAGCTCGCCAAGCCCGGCGTGGCCGATCTCCTCGCCCGGTATGCCGAAAGCATCGCGGCGGTGACGCCGTTTGAGCCGGGGCCCCTCGAAGAGGCGACGAAGGCTTTCGTGGCCGAAGCTGGCCTCAAGCTCGGCGACGTCATCCATCCGGTCCGGGTGGCGATCACCGGGACGACCGTCGGCCCAGGGCTCTACGACTGCCTGGCGATCCTCGGGCCCTCGACGTCAATCGCGCGGATCGACCGGGCGCGGGGCCTTGCTGGGTGAAGACGTCCGTTCCGGTTCGCGACATCCGCATCGACTGACACAACGGCAAAACGATGGGACACACGTTCGATACGGCATCCGACAAAGCTGTCTCCGAGCGCCTACCATGCTGTCTCCCTCCGTGGATCATGGAGATCATGAAGACAGCGATCGCAAATCACGCGCGACGCAAGGCTTTTTCCAGAGGCCATGAATAGAAAACCAAAATGGACAACACCAAGAGCAAAGCTCAACAAACGCCCAGCCGCCACCCAGCGACAGCATCGGCTCTCGGAACAGAGATGGCCCTCTATGCGGTGCCGCTGGTGACGTTGTTTGCATTACGACTCCTGCTACCGGCCACGATTTGTGACGATGCTTACATATCCTTCAAGGTCGCCGACAACTTGGCCTCCGGATTCGGAATGGTCTTTAACCCTCATGAACATATTTACGTCTCGACAAGTCCCCTGTGGGTCCTCCTCTTAGCTGCCGCGCGCCTCCTGACCGGAGACGTCGTGATCGCGGCAAAGGTTCTCGGTTTGATTTTCGAAGCACTCCTGACAATGTCTCTTTGCTACTTAACACACAAAACAACAGAATCTGCAAAAAGCGGCATGTTTGCCGGATTATTTCTCATCACCAACCCCGTCTACACCCTGACGAGTTTCAGCGGCATGGAACTCCCTCTTTTCCTTCTTGCCATCACTGCGACTGGAATCTTCCTAGCACAGCACCGATACGCGGCTGCCATCCTGATTTCGGCCACATGCGTATGGATACGCTTCGATGGAATTACGAGTTTTGCCGCCGCATGCGCCTATACCATTTGGAACCAGCGCCAGTCTATCCGCTCGCAGTGGCCGACCGTTGCACGACAATTGCTTCCCGGGGTATTCCTGCTGCTGTCCTACGTCGCATTCGGTTTTATGTTCTTCGAAACCGCCCTGCCGATGAGTGTTCAGCGAAAGGCCTTGACGGCACCTCGCCTGCTGTCCCCGGAGTGGATCGGCGGAGCCATCGCCATCGCGAAAGAATTCATCAACGCAATCCTCGGCCGCAGTTGGTTTTGGTATTACTGTAAAACGCCTTTTCTCATTTCAGCCATACCTCTGTGCTGCATCGGCACTGCTTTCTTGGTGTCCAAGAAGCGCACCACAGCCAACGCCCTGCTCTTCCTCACGACCGTGCTTGTAGCAGCATTTAGGAGTTGCACGACAATAAATCAGTCAAAGTGGCATTGACCTGCCACGGTTTCATCTACGATCTTTCGGGGCATGACGAACAACGATCTTATCGCTTCGATCCATCGCAAGTACACCGCAGTCTTGCTGGACCTTGACGAGCGGGGC
>SIAG01000238.1 GCA_009691925.1 Planctomycetaceae bacterium | reverse complement strand
AGCGGAGCGGCACCGGCCCCGACCTGGGGATTCGGATAGGGGCTGAGGAGCCCGCCGTATTTCCCGGAACAAGTTTCCCGGAACAAGTTTCCCGGAACAAGTTTCCCGGAACAAGTTTTCCCGATACGGAGGGCTGGCGTCGTGTTTTCCCTGCTCGGAGTGCTCGGGATCGCCTTGATCCTGTTCGTAGTGGTGGCGGCCACGGCCGGGGTTGTTCTCGGCAAGTGATCGGACGGGGTTAGATAAATTGCAAATAAGCGGAGTCCCTGCAAATAAGCGGAGTCCCTGCAAATAAGCGGAGTCCCTGCAAATAAGCGGAGTCCCTGCAAATAAGCGGAGTCCCTGCATCGGTCCCGATCATCGCTCATGCCGCGGCGCCGTCGGCCGGTCGGCCGGATCAGGCCCCCCGCTGGCGCCGACGATCATCATCCCGAGAAAGCAGCCCAGGGTTCCCCCCAGCACGCCCCAGGCGATGATCGCCAGGGGAAGATAATCGCGCAGCCACACCCGGATCGGCGGCTCGACACTCTTGGGCACCTTCCTCTGAACGGGTCCCACCGGGCCCTCTGCCCCAGACTCGGCGCGCATGGCGCGGCGAAAATCCTCCCAATGCTCTTGGGCCCCCGGGGCCGCCAGGCTTTCCAGCCAGGCATCCCGGTTCACCACGAGGACCACTGGCGGCACGACCATCACCGCCCCCCACGCCACGGCAAACAGGCCTGCGACCCACCAGCGCCGGCGGGCCCGTGCGCTTTCCCACAAGGCCACGGCTTCGCCCCGGGGCAGGCGGTCATCACGGGGGGGCACGCTTGAGGATCCTCCGACCGAGCACGTTGTGGAACAGGCGTTCAGCCGGTCTGGATGGCATTCTCCCCGCCCTTGTCCGCGATGACAACCGGTCTGGTGCGGGGACGGCGTCGCTGCTACTTTCCGTCCCGCCCCCTTTTCCAGGGGCCCCATCGACTCCGTCAAGGAACCGTTCGCGTGAAACCGGTCACCTTCCCGAACGCCTGCTTCTGGCTGTTGGTCGTCGTCTGCCTTGGCGCCACGGTCGCCCCCGAAGCCCACGGTCAGAGCGGCTGGCTGCCGACCTCCTGGTTCAGTTCGTCGGGGGAAGTCGACTCCAAGGCGATGTATCCGCTTGCCGAGCGGGATGGGCCGTGGCTCGTGCTCGCCACGACATTCCGCGGCGAGGGGGCGCGGGAGGATGCCCGTCGGCTCGTTCAGGAACTGCGGCGCACGCATAAGTTCAAGGCCTACACGCACGAGAAGTCGTTCGACTACACCGGGAGCCAGCCCGGCCTGGGTCTCAACCCCGATGGCACGCCGAAGAAGATGCGCTACGCCAACGCGGAGCAGGTCGTGGAGGTCGCCGTCCTCGTCGGCGATTTCGCGTCGTTCGACGATCCCCGTGGCCAGAAAATGCTCGCGAAGGTGAAGTCGCTGCGTCCCGAAGCACTCACCGGCGACCATGGCAAAAGCCAGTCGTTCTCCGACTTCCGAAAAATGATCGGCCTCGAACGGACCGCGGGGAAGGGGCCGATGCACTTGGCCTTCGTGATCCCCAACCCGCTCCTCCCCGAAGATTATTTCTCCCGGCAGCAGGTCGACCGGTTCGTGCTCGACATGAATGCCGATGTCACCCATTCGCTCCTCGACTGCCCCGGCCTCTATTCGGTGCGCGTGGCGACGTTCACCGGATCGGGAACCTTCGACCAGAAGGCGATCGCGGCAGGCGAGGACGACGTCGAACTCGAGGGGCGGCTGGTCGAGGCGGCCGAGAAGGCCCATCGACTGACCGCTGCGCTGCGTAAGTCGGGCTGGGAGGCCTGGGAATATCACGACCGGGAATCGAGCATCGTCTGCATCGGGAGCCTCGACTCGAAGACGGTTCCCGGCCCGCAGGGCACCGCCCTGCATCCGGAAATCGTCCGGATCGTCCGCGAGCTCGGCCCCGATCCCACCCGGCTCGCCACGGGCGTGGTCCTCCCACGGACCGTCGAAGGGATCATGCTCGACGTTCAGCCCGCACCGATCCATGTTCCCCGTGCCCCGGAAGGCTGGCACTGATCCCCGGGGAACGGTTCATGCGCCAGGCACTGATCCTCGGGACGACCAACACCGGTAAGGTGAGGGAGCTCGTCGTGCTCCTCGAACCCCACGGCATCCGGGTTGTCTCGCTGCGGGAGTGCACCGGGGGGGTAACGGTCGAGGAAACGGGGCAGACATTCGCGGAGAATGCCGCTCTCAAGGCGAGCCAACAGGCTGTGGCCCTGAAAGCTTGGGTGCTTGCCGAGGACAGCGGCTTGTGCGTCGACGCCCTCGGCGGAGCACCGGGCATCCATTCCGCCCGATTTTCCGGCGGCGGGGATGACACGGCCAACAACCGCCTGCTCCTCGAACGGCTCGGCGGCGTGCCGGCCGCCGCGCGGGGCGCACACTACGCCTGCCACGCCGCCCTGGCCGATCCGCTCGGCACCGTCGTCGCCATCTCCCAGGGGACCTGCCACGGGCGGATCGCCATCGCGGCCGGTGGCGCGGGGGGATTCGGGTACGACCCCCTCTTCGTCGTGCCGGAATACCACCGCAGCTTCGGCGAAATCGCCCCGGAGGTGAAGGGCGTGATCAGCCACCGCGCCCGGGCGATGCGGGCCATCCTTCCGGCTATTCTGCGGCATCTCGCGCCGTGACACCGCCGACCGGGGCTGCCGGCAGAGGATCCCTCCTCGGAGTGTGCAACAGGGAGAGGCGATGGCGGATGACGTCGAGGACGTCGTTGGTGCCGTCCATTCGCCCGACGACACCGGCCAACGCCGGGCGGAAACGATCGATTCCGGCGACGAACGCCCTGATCCGGTCCGCGGTCGTCTCCTCGAGGAGACAGAAGTCGCCGCACGCCATCGCAGCGAGAAAGTGGGCGTTCATGAGTTGCTCGGCGTGGGCGCTTTCGGGAAGCACGAGCATCGGCTTGCCGAGTTGCAGCGCCTCGCCGATCAGCTGGTTTCCGGCGGCGGCGACTAATGCCCGGCAGCCGACGAGGTCGTCGACGAACCGTCGGCCATCGATCGCGTGGAACGACAGGGTGCCGAACGGCTCCCGCTCCCCGAGGCCGTAGACCCTCACCGGCAGACCGCAATCCGCCAGGCTTGCCAGGGTGGCAAACGGCGTGTGGCGACGCAGGTAGCTGACGAGGTACCCCCGATCTTCCGGGACGGCGCCGAGCAGATCGCGCCGCAGAAGCGGGCCGACCTGGACCACATGCTCCCACCCCCGCCGCAGCGGCGGACGGAAGAACGCCGACACGACGGTGTCGGAGGCACCGACCGTGCAGACCCAGACGGCATGCCCCATCAGCCAGGCATGCCACTGGAGCGACCAGGGAAGGACACCGAGATCGTAGGCGAGGAGAAAATGCTGGTGATCGACACTCAACAGGGGGATGCCCTGGCGGGCACAGGCCCGCGGCAGGCCAGGCTCGAAATCGGTGATCCCCAGATCGGCGTCGAAGGCATCGAGCTCCCTCATGAGCCGATCGGTGAGCGGACCGAGGACCCGCGCCTGGTAGTCGATCCCGGCGGTGATCGACCGGACGACGTCGAGGCGGCCGCTTGTGTACTGGAACAGCAGGCCCGGGATCTCCCGCACCTCGACGTTCCCTCCCTGCGAAGGATGGCGGAGCTTTAGAAACGCCAGGGCGTCGGCGGAGGTGTAGACGAGGATCTCGTGCTCTTCGGCGAGGTGCTCGATGAGCGTGCAGATCCGCGTCGCGTGCCCGCGCCCCTCGCCGCACAAACTGATCGCGATCCTTGCCATGCCGTGACGCCTCCTCCCGATCGTCTCCGTCGCTACGCCTCCAACCCACCCGGCGTTGCACCTCAGCTCGATTGTGCCGCCCAGGCTGGCTGGCGGCCAGTTGAGCGCGGGCCCGGCCGCAACCGGGCCGGCTTCTGACGCGGGGCTCCTTCGCTTACGATAGAACTTCGGGGCCAGGCGGAGCCAGCCGCGGGATGCCCAGACACGATATGGTTTCATCATGAGGGGGCGATGAACATCCTGCCCGAGCAGAATCTCCGCCGAATGCGGCCGGCGCTGATCATGCTGCTGCTCCTGTCCCTCTTGGTCGCGCTGACCGGCCGGGAGGCGGCGAGCCAGGACAGCGACCAAAAAGCTGAAGCAGTGGCAGAGTCGGAGTCGGAGGGTGATTCGGAGGGCGATTCGGAGGCTGGCTTCGAGGTCATCGCCATGGTGGGGAACGTCCGGCTGACCCGCGCCGATCTCGAAGTCGCCTTGCGACGGAGGAGCGGCGGGCGTCAAGTACCCGCCGATCAGCAGGAGCGATTCGTCGGCCAGGCGGTGAGCGAGCTCGTCGAACAGGCGCTTCTCCGGGGAGAGATCGCCCGCCGCCGGGTCGAGGTGACCGACGAAGAGATCAATGACCGGGTCGCCCAACTCTCCGCGGAGCTTTCCACCCAGCAATCGAGCCTCAACGTGTTCCTTGCCGCCGCGGGGCTGGATCTGGACGGACTCCGCGAGCAGATGCGGTTCGACATCGCTGTGCCGAAGCTCATCATGCCGATGATCACCGAGGATCACATCCGGCAGGTGACCGCCGTGCACCGGTACGACTTCGACGGCACCCGGATGCGCGCCAGCCACATCATTCTGCGGCCCGACTCCAGCGCTGGCTCCGAGGCCGTCGCCGCGATGCTCTCCCGCGCTGAAAAGATCCGCGCCGGGATCCTCGCCGAGGAGATGACCTTCGCCGAAGCAGCCGAGCGGTATTCGGCCGGTCCGAGTCGGCAGCGGGGAGGGGATCTCGGCTTCCTCCCGCGGCACGGACTGCTCGCCGAGGAGTTTTCCTCCCAGGTGTTCAAACTCATCAAAGGTGAGGTCTCGAAGCCGTTTGTGACGCCCTACGGGGTCCATCTCGTCATGGTCACCGACGTCGATCCCGGCACGGTCGAACCGGAGGCTTTCCGTCAGCAGATCGGGCAAATCGCCTACCAAAAGATACTCCAGGCTTTCCTCCTCCAGTGTCAGAAGAAGACCCCGATCGAGCTCAAGCCCGGGATCATGGCGATCGATCATCGTGCCCCCGGGGCTCGGCCATAGTCGCGGGACGCATCGTCGCCACCTCCGGCGGACTGCCAATCCTGGAGCGTTTTCGCCACCCACGGCGTTCCCGGTGGGGTCCACGGAGACCGTTCCATTCAGGATTGTCGCCATCGGACCGGGCGGCTACCTTCCCGGTTCCCGCTCCCTCTCGACGGGTCTGGGGACCGGCCTCCTGACCGGTCATTCCGACCTGGACCGCCGTCGTTCGGACGCCAATTCCGCCATGAAGCTGCGCTCCGCCCTGCTCATCGCATGTCTGATCGTGGTCCCACTCCTGGCCATGGTTTCGCACAAGATTCCCGCAGCGACCCGCGCGGCCGTGAGGAAGAAGCTCTGGAGCCCGATCGTCAGAGCGCTCTCGCCGGCCGCGGTTCAGCCAGCGACCGCCGAGCCCGCCGCGGGGGAGCCCACGCCATCGATCGATCCTTTCTCGAAGCCTTGGGAGCAAACCGCCCCCTCCCCGCCGACGGCTCCCCCTCCCACCATCCTCGCCGGTGCCGAATCGTCGCTGCCGATCGGGGAGGCCATCGGTCGAGCATCGCTCGAGGCACGACTCCGGGCCCTGGGGGCCACGCAGATCGATTGGACACCGGCCCAGGGGGGCGACGGACTCCACCGCTGCAGCTGCCGGATTCCGGCCGAACCGACCGGACAACTCCATCGGGTCTTCCAGGCGGCCGCAGCCGACCCGCTGGTGGCCCTCGACAATCTCTTCGGCCAGGTTTCCGCCTGGTCGATGCGCAGCGAGGGCGCTGCCGAGGGGGGGATGGCAGCGGGCGCTCCCATGCCGCGCCGTTGAGGAACGGAAGGCGGGAGATCGCGCCGTGATGCTCCACTGTCGCTCTTCGAACCGCCTTCCCGACCTGTTCCGGCACCGCGCCGCGGCGGGCCGCGGGCCACGTCCCTCCCTCACTCCGATCCGTCACCAGCGGCTGCCGAAGCCCCTGTCCCTCGCTCCCGCACCCCGGGCCGCGGCGGAACCCGGGCCCCACGCCCGCTCGGACGAACTGGCGCGCCTCGAGGCAGCACTGTTCACCGCTCGGGAACCCCTTTCCACCCGCCGGCTGGCGAAGCTCGCCCGGTTGTCCGACGGAACCCGCGCCCGGGCCCTCCTGCGCGAATTGGCGGCGCTCCAGGATGCCAGCGGCAGCGCGATCCGGGTCGAGCCGATCGCCGGGGGATTCCAACTTCTGACGCGGACGCCGTTCGGGCCCTGGGTGCGCCGGCTCCTGACGACCCCGGCCGAAAACCGTCTTTCCGCCGCCGCCCTCGAGACGCTGGCAATCGTGGCCTACCGGCAGCCGGTTACCCGGGCCGAGATCGAATCGATCCGCGGGGTCGGTTGCGAGGAGATGCTCCGGCAGCTGATGGAACGGGATCTGATCGCCGTCGGCGGGAGGACCGAGGAAATCGGTCGTCCGAACGTCTATCAGACCTCGAAGCGGTTTCTTCGAGCCTTTGGCCTCTCCCGGATCGAGGACCTCCCCGCCATCGGCCCGATCGGGATGCCGGCAGCGGTGGCG
>SIAG01000237.1 GCA_009691925.1 Planctomycetaceae bacterium | reverse complement strand
GCTCCGCTCCCCGATGAATTGGAAGGTCAGCCAGTGCCCGGTGTCGGAGCGATTTTCGAGGAGCACCGCCGGGGAGTTTTGATGGGCGATTGCCACGTCGAGGTCGCCATCGCCGTCGTAATCGGCCAGGGCCACACCGCGGCCGACAAGCTTCTCGTCGAAGTAGGGCCCGGCGCCGCTGCTGCAATCCTGGAAGCGCTTGCCGGTGAAGCTGAACAGCTGCGCCTTCATCTTCAGCAGCGGGTTGCCGGGGTAGTTCTCGACATGCCCGTTGGCCACGAGCAAGTCTTGGCGGCCATCGGCGTTGAAGTCGGCCATCGCCGTCCCGAAGCCGAGCCGCGGGAGCGTCGGCTCGTGGAGCCCGACGAGCCCGGTCACGTCCTCGAAGCCGCTCGCCCCGAGGTTGCGGTAGAGCGTGTTTGACTCATCGTAGAAGTGGGTCGAATAGACGTCGAGCCAGCCGTTGTTGTCGTAGTCGCCCACGGCGAGCCCCATGCTCGCCTGCGCCATGCCGTTGCGGTCGACGGCGCATCCGAGGAGCGTTGCCGACTCGCGGAATTGCATCCCCCCATCCGCTCGCCCCCCCTCGTTGACAAACAGGAAGTTGGGGGTGGTGTCGTTGGCGACATAGATATCGGGGCGACCGTCGTTGGTGAAGTCGGCCACCGCCACGCCCAGCGCCTTATTGCCGGGGCCAAGCAGCCCCCACGCCTCGGCCATCGGCCGGAAGGATCCGTCGCCGAGATTTTGGTAGCACTCGTCGGGCCAGTGCTCGACGTCGCGCGGGTGGCAGATCCTCGGCTCCCCCTTGACGTTGCGGCAGTCCATCGGGTGGGAGGGGTCGTAGCGGACATAGTTGCAAACATAGAGATCGAGATCGCCGTCGAGGTCGAGATCGGCCCAAGCCGCCGACGAGCTCCAGCGTTCGTCGCCGACCCCGGCCGAAGCGGTGATATCGACGAACGTCCCGTCGCCGAGGTTGTGGTAGAGGGTGTTGGCCCCGACGTTCGTCACATAGACATCGTCGAAGCCGTCGTCGTCGAAGTCTCCGACGGCCACCCCCTGTCCGTAGCCGGTCTCGCGGATCCCGGCGGGGAGGGTGACATCGACAAACCCGCCCCCGCCCCCGCCCCCGTCCCCCGCGGCCGTGGCGACGCGACGGAAGAGGCGGTCGTACGGTTGGTCGGTCCGATCGACGGCCGCCGGATCCCCTCCCTGATTGAAATACAGATCCCACAGACCGTCGCGGTCGAAGTCGAGCCAGCCGACCCCGCCGCCGATCGCCTCGACCATCAGCGAGCCCCCGGCCTCACCATTGCGATAGACATGCTCGATCCCGCGGGCGGCGCTAACATCCTCGAAGCGCGGGCAGGCGACCGGGTCGTCGCCGCTCTTTCCCTCGGAGCGCACCGGCCGCTCAAACCTAAACGGCGAGGCTTTCTCAACGCCGGCCGGAGCCTTCGCGACCCCACCAGCGGGCTGGGCCGGGGCCCCGACTGGCGGCGGCGTGCCCGGCTCGGGGGCCGGTTGCGGTCGGGCACAGCCGACAGCCAAGGCCACAACCGTGGCCACATCCAACGCCACGCTCGCGGCGATCCGGCCCGGAACGGACGAAGGGCGGCGAGGCATGGCGGTGAACACTGCAGAGTGGATCCGGCGGTGGCGGGCCACCTCCGAGAGGTTCCCCCAGGGGATTCCCCCAAAGGATATCGCCAGGTGATATCTCCAAATCATATCGCGCGAGGATACCCGAAAAAGGCACGGGGCCTGCCGTCGCCGGCAGGCCCCGTGTTCGTTCGAAGGATCGATGGCGTCCCCCGGCCAGAGCCGGGGAATGACGCCGACAAATTATTCGTTCTGCGACTCGCGGCCTCGGGCCGTGGCGAGGCAGTAGCGGACCCAGTTATCCTGGTTCTCGTTGAAGTAGCCAACGCTCCCGTCAGCCCGACCCGCATGGGCACCGTTGGGATGGTTGCTGCTCCAGCCGTGGCACCGCTGATCACCACCCCCCTGCTGCCAGGCGGGGTTGGTGTTGTTCATGGGATTCCGGAGGTTGAAGACAACTGCGTTGGGGTTGATCCATGCAGCGTCACGCTGGGAGTTGTAGTCAAAGCTGGCCCCGTTGCCGCCATTCCAGTGCATGTCTTCGAAGATGGCGATCGTCCGCGAGGTGCCGTCGATAATGTCGCTGAGCTTCCGCGGGCCAACCTGCTTGAAGACGCCATTGTAATTGGCCTGCTCGTCCCAGCACTCGCCGTTGACCCACGGCGTGCCGGGGTTTGACCCCTTGTTGAACCGCCCCTTATTTTCGGGATCAGTAAAGTCGGGAACGTTTCCGCAGTCTTTCCAGCCGGACCACACATGCCCGAGGCTGCCGGTGTAGTCGGACGCGCCGAACGTGTAGCCGTTCCAGTTGAAGTAGGAAGCAGCCTGATTCCCGCGGACCGGCTCCATCGACGAGTTCGACGGGCAAAGAAAGTTCTTCAGCGGCTTGGCCGACAGCGACAGATTGCTCGGGGTTGTGCTCGTGTCGTAGGTATTCAGACTCTGATTAAACTGGTTGTAGATGGCCGTCTCTTCCATGTAGGGAAGCGCCATGAAGACCCACGACCAAGCCCCGTCGTTGGAGAGATTGAACTCCTTCTTGCCGGTCGTCGAATTGCCGTTGCCGCAGATCGCCTGATCCTTGTTGAAAGGAAGGACATCCTGCTTGGCAGAAGCATGGTTTTGGATGGCCAGACCGACCTGCTTGAGTTTGTTGGAACAGCTGCTGCGGCGAGCGGCCTCACGGGCGGCCTGAACCGCCGGGAGGAGGAGGCCGACGAGCGTGCCGATGATCGCGATCACAACGAGCAACTCAACGAGCGTGAACGCCCCGCGGGCACGCCCCTTGAAGAGGGTTTGCATGGACATCAGTGAATCTCCGTGAATGAAGCCGATGAAAGAAATCAAACAGAAGTTAGAGAGAAATCCGCCGTCTTAAACGGCGCTGGAAAATCGATCTCAAGAAGACGTGAAACGAAACTTAAAAACCGAATCGACCGGGATCCGCAAACAAAGGAATGAGGAATCGAAACAAAAGCGGGAACCGAGACCGACGAAACCGACATCAAACGTTGAACCAGAGGCCACCGCAGCGATTACAGGGCGAGATCGATCGCGTTGGCACCCGACTTGACCTCGACCTCCTTAGGGCTCGTAGAGGCCGAACCGAACTCCTTCTTGAAA
Source organism: Planctomycetaceae bacterium (assembly GCA_009691925.1). GTDB lineage: Bacteria > Planctomycetota > Planctomycetia > Pirellulales > UBA1268 > QWOP01. The sequence continues at coordinate 3,411 of SIAG01000237.1, read as the reverse complement.
GAAGCCTTGGGGATGGCCGGGGCCTTCCCCTGATTATTGCCGCCGCTGTACTGGGCCATCATCGCCTCGTTTGAGCCGGCAGTGCTGCCGCCGACATTGAGGACGACCTTGTACTTCCCGGTGAGAGCCCCCTTGCCGGCGGGCTTGCCGACCCCACCGCTGCTGGTGAGCTCGTACCGACCGGTGCCGGCGTCGACGTTGCCGGAGGCGATCGGCCCCTTGCCGTCAACCGGATAGAAGGAGACCTGGACATTGGCGGGGATCTGCCCGTCGATGGTCAGCTTCCCGCTGACGGGGTGAAAGGCCGGGCCGCCAACGCCGCAGCCGGCGACCACCATGACCAAGGCGACGCCCGCAAGGAAAAGGAGGGGGAGCGGACGCACAAACTGGAACGCGGGAAGATTCATGGTGCTTGGAATGCCTTGGTTGCAGCCAGACGTGCCGCGGCGGATCGATTCCGGCCGGGAACGTCTACGGAGGAAATTGATGAATGTGCGAATGATGAGGAACAAACGAGCCAGGCTTGATCGGCGAGGACGTGACGGGGAACTCCCCGGCCAACGCCCCCGAGACCGGTGCCCCAAGAACCCGACGCCGCCCCAATTGGCTGCGGCCTGGGAATCCTGGATCCATCGAGTCTTGTCATCCCGGAAGACAAATCTTTTCCGGGATCCCCGAACGACCCGCCCAAGAAATCATTTTAATTCCACAACGCTGCCGCCGTCAAGGGATTTGCAGCTGGGAACGTGCGGACCCGCTGCCGGAAGGGGGCGGGCCGATCTGCTCGAGGCGCGCGGCGATCCGCGCGGCGACGTCGCGGTCCCCGCACTCCCCGGCGTAGCTCCCCATCTCCCGGAGGAGGGGCGGAGGGATGGCGCGGACATCCGGCTGCTGCAGAATCGACTTCCGCAGTCCCTGCCCCTGCGCCGCCAGACGGGCAAAATCTGCCGCTGCCTCGAGCTTTCCCCCCTTCCGCAAGGCGCCCGCGAGCTGGTGCTGCGTGGCGAAGTCGTAGGGATCGATCTCGAGGGCCCGACGATAGGCCGCCTCCGCCTCGGCCGGCTGGTCGCTCTGCGCGTGGACCCATCCTTTGAAGCGCCAGAAGCGGTTGTCCGCCTCGGCGTCGGTCGGGGCCTGGCCGAGGAGCGCTGTCACGTTGTCGATGTCGCCACGGGTGGTCGCCTTCTGGAGGAAATAGGCGAGGAGCTCGAGATTGCCGGGGAAGCGATCGAGGAGCTCCTTGAGCCGCCGATCGTGCTCGGGAACCGGTCGTTGCTCCCCATCCCCGTCCCCCTCCACCTCCTCGCTCCCTGCGACGTCCTCTTCCAGACCGCTGTTGCTGACAAACCCGCGGGCGGCAGCGACGAGAAACAGTTCGTCGTCGGGCGCGGCCTTGAGCCAATGGCCGTTGACCGCCGAGGTGTTGGAGAGGGTCAGCCAGTCGGAGCCGACGACGTAGACATACGTCTCTGGCGTCTCGCAGCCGAGCTCGACTGCCTGCCGGGCCTGGGCGGCGAGCTTCTCCCGCTGGAGCGTGGCGGCATAGAAGAAACAGAGCCGGCGGTGCGCTTCACCATTGGCCGGATCGAGGGCGAGGATCCGCTCGCACGTCCGGGCGGCCTCGCGCGGGTCTTGGAGATCACCGAAGAGGAGATCGGCCCGATCCCCGAGCGCCGTGAGCGTCAGCCGGTCGCCGTCGGGAAGCCGGCCGAGGGTGTCGGCCGCCGCGCTCTGCTTTCCCAGGCCGAGCTGGGCCTGGGCAAGGAAGAAGAGCGGCTCGGCGGCCGCCGGTTCGAGGCCGTTCCAGGCGGTGGCGAGCCGTTCCTCGGCGGCATAGTCCCCGGCCTGATGGGCCTCTCGGCAGGCGATCCCGAGCCGTTTCGCCCGGGCTTCGTTCCAGGTGACGATCCCCCGGACGATCCAGCCCGCGGCGGCGAGGGTGAAAATCCCCACGATCGCCAGCCCGGCCGGCGTCCACCGCCTCCCGGCCGCGACCGGCGCCCGCGGACCATGCCGGCGCCCGTCGGCAGGAGGCCGGGGGGAGGGGCGGCGGGGGTTCGGGGCACGAGGCATCGGGGCGCCACAGTGGGCCCGCGCCCGGCAGGGGTGCGGGGAAGATTCAGATCGAGTCGACCCAAGGCTCGGATGGCTCTGTCCACCGACCATTAGGCTAGGCCATGCCTGGAGCGTTGTCGACGCGGCGGCAGCCCCCGTTGGTATCCTGCCGGCTCCATTCCCCCCCGGAGCCCTCCGATGTCCTCCCGATCCGTCCTTCCGATCGCCCTGGCCCTACTCCTTCCCACGGCCGTTGCCGGGGCGGGGGATTGGACTGAGTTTCGTGGTCCCGGGCAGCAGGGGCACTCCGACGAGCTGGGCCTCCCGCTGACCTGGAGCCCCACCGAGCATGTCGTCTGGAAGACAGACATCCCCGGGCTGGGGTGGTCCTCCCCGGCCATCGCCGGCGGAAAGATCTGGTTGACGACCGGCGTCGACGACGGCCGCTCGCTCCGGGTGCTACGGCTCGATGCCGGCAGCGGGGCTGCGGAACAGTCGATCGAGGTCTTCGCCCCCGCCGAACCGGGGAGCGTCCACGCCAAGAACAGCCACGCCTCACCGACGCCGGTCATCGATGGGGAGCGGGTGTTTGTCCACTTCGGCAGCCACGGCACCGCCTGCCTGTCGCGGGCAGGGGAGATCCTCTGGAAGACCAAGCTCGACTACAACCACCGCCATGGCCCGGCCGGATCGCCCGTCGTGGTCGGCGATCTCCTCGTCATTGCCTGCGACGGCACCGATGTTCAGTTCGTCGTCGCCCTCGACAAGGCAACGGGGCAGGAGGTGTGGCGAAAGCCGCGGGGAGAGGGGCGGATGGCCTACTCGACGCCGACGGTCGTCGACGTGGAGGGGAAGCCCCTGGTCGTCAGTTGCGGGGGAGAGTTCGTCATCGCCTACGCCCCGGAGAGCGGCGAGGAACGCTGGCGGTTCCGCTATCCCGGCGGCTACTCCAACGTGCCGCGCCCCGTCACCGGCTTCGGCCTGGCGTTCGTCAGCTCCGGCTACGACACGCCGGTATTCTATGCCCTCCCCCTCGACGGCACGGGGGAGCTCGGCGAAGACCGGGTCGCCTGGAAGTCGACAAAAGCCGCGCCGCGAAACGCCTCGCCGCTCTTAGTCGGCGACGAGCTCTACCTCGTGAGCGACAACGGCGTCATCTCCTGCCTCGATGCCCACAGCGGCGAGATCCACTGGCAGGAACGCCTCGGCGGCGACTGCACCGCCTCCCCCCTCTGCGCCGACGGTCGGATCTATATCACGGATGAAAACGGGGTCACGAAAGTCATCGCCGCGGGGAAGACCTTTCAGGAGCTGGCGACCAACGAGCTCCCCGGCCGGACGCTCGCCTCGCTCGCC
>SIAG01000236.1 GCA_009691925.1 Planctomycetaceae bacterium | reverse complement strand
AGTGCCTTCGCCGTCGGCCTGCTCCACGCGCTCTACAGCCTGAAGTCACAAACGGTCACGAAGTACCGGCTGGCCACTGAAGCGGCCCAGATCGAAATCGACAGGCTCGGTCGCCACATCGGCAAGCAGGACCATTTCGCGGCGGCGTACGGTAATCTGCACACGTTCACGTTTCACGCCGGCGGCAAGGTTTCCGTTGAGCCGGTGTTCTACAATCCGGCCACGAAGCGGCATGTCGAGCGTCGCCTCATGCTGTTTTTCACAGCCCAGACGAGGAACGCCAGCGAGATACTCGAGGAGCAGGTCGAGTCCGTGCAACGCAGCCGGGGGCTTCTCGACGCGATGCGCGATCTCGTCGCTCCGATGCGGGAGGTATTGATGTCCGGGGACGATCCGGTGCGGTTCGGACGGCTGTTGGATGAATCATGGCGACTGAAGCGGAACCTCACCGCAAGCGTCTCGAATCCCGTCATCGACGGGTATTATCGAAGGGCCCTTGAGGCCGGCGCCGTCGGGGGAAAACTCCTCGGGGCCGGTGGTGGAGGGTTTCTTCTCCTCTACGTCGAGCCTGACAATCAGGACGCTGTGCGGCAGGCGCTGGGAACGCTCAAGGAGCTCCCCTTCCGGTTCGACGACGGGGGGAGCCGGATCACCTACTACGACGAGCGATAACGGGCCGTGGATGGGTGGAACCGCCGCCGGTTGCGGTTGACAATCGCCCCCCGGGAGCCCCCGGGTGTCGCGGCTTGAGGAGCGTCACGGAGGACTTTTTCCTTGACGAATGCAGAGGAGGTCGTCCACGATGGTCAGACGGTCGTCAATGATTGCCACGGAACGGGTGAAGTCAGGGGAATGGCTTCCGCCTTGGACCGTGGCCGAGCACGAGGCGAGGTATGCCTTCGCGAGCCGGTTCGTAACCGGACAGGCCGTGGTCGACTGTGCGTCGGGAAACGGCAACGGGGCCGCGGTGTTCCTCCGGAACGACCCCGCGTCGCTCATCGGCATCGACGTCGACCAGGAGGCGGTCGATGCCGCGAACGCCGCGTTGGGGACTGATCGTGCCTCGTTCCGGCGGGCGGAAGCCACGGCGCTCCCCGCGGGGGATGCAACGGCCGACGTGTTCATCAGCCTGGAGACCGTCGAGCACGTCGAGGATGACCGGGGTTTTCTCGGTGAGGTGGCGCGAGTCTTGAAGCCGAACGGGTTGTTCATCTGTTCGACGCCGAATCGTTCGGTCACAAATCCGGGGACGGGCCTCGCCGACTGCCCCTGGAATCCGTTCCATGTCCGGGAATATACCGCGCGCGAGTATCTCGATCTCCTCACGGAGCGGTTCGAGGTGGTCGGTTGGTACGGGCAAAACAGGACTGCCGGCGCCAAGGTCCGATGGCTGGAGTGGATCGCCCGGAATCTCGGTCGGAAGGTGGCGGTGCGAATCAACCAGGCCTGGAAATGCCGGTGGTTTCTTGTGGCCGGAGGCGCAGTCCACGCGGTGACCGAATCGGCCCCGGATCTCCACGACGAATATATGGTGGCCGTCTGCCGCCCCAAGGTCATGGGGGCGGATCGATGACCACGTTGCCGCGGATCTCCGTCGTGATTCCCGTCTACAACGCCCTGCCGTACGTCGAGGAGACGTTCCGTGCGGTCCTGCGGCAGACCGTCCCCGACTGGGAGCTGATTCTCGTCGACAATGGTTCGACCGACGGTTCGAGCCCATTGCTCCGTCGGCTCGTGGAAGCAGTGAACGACCCACGGGTGCGGATCGTCACCAACGCAGTCACCCTCCCGGCACCGGAGAATTGGAATGTCGGACTGCGACATGCGAGATGCGAATACCTCAAGCTCATCTGCGCCGACGACATTCCCACCGACGACTGCCTCGAGCGGCAGGCCCGGGTACTCAACGATCACCCAAAGGTTTCGGTGGTAGCCGGGGCGAGAATCATCATCAACAGCCGCGGACGGGTGATGTTCAGGCGGAGCGGCATCCGCCGGACGGGCATCCATCCCGGTCGCGACATGATTCGGAGATGCATCATGTCCGGCACGAACATCATCGGCGACCCGGTCAACGTCATGTGGCGGAGATCAGCGATGGAGAAGGTGGGGTTCTTCGATCCCACGGTCGTCTACTGCACCGATATTGAATACTGGCTCCGTCTCATGAGCGTGGGCGACCTCTTCTACGACACGCAGCCGGTTGGCTATTACCGGATCCATGCCAAGGCGGCGGCTACGGGACTGGCCGGTGTGACGGTCCGTGACTTCCTCCACACGGCCCGATTGCAGGAGGCGAGGGGGAGCGTGTCGCTCTCGAAGCTCGACCTGCGGATCATCGCGACGAAATCACGCTTCAAGAGTCTGCTGCGGCAGATGATCTACCGTCTGCTGGGTTGACCGGGCAGCCTGCGCCAGTCCGGGCGCCGGTTTCAGCGGGCAGGCTCCGTTCGACTGGAGCGCGCCGTCTCCGCGACGATAAAGATCGGTCTGTTCTTACCCTGAAAGTAGGCCCGACTGACGTACTCCCCCACGATCGCCGTGGCGACGAGATTCGCGCCGCCGAGCATGAAACCGAGGAGGAGGAGGGACGTCCATCCGCGCTCGGGATCCCCCTTGAAAAACAGCGTGCCGATCAACGTTGACAGCAAGTAGATGCCGCACATCCCGAAGACCGAGGCGCCCAGAAACAGCGAGAGCCGAATCGGCACTTTTGAGTAACCGAACAGCCCGTCGAAAGCCCCCTCGATCCTTCTCGCCACGCTGTATCGGGTGGTGCCGGCGTAGCGCCCGGGGCGATCGTAGGGAATGCCGATCTGCTTGAATCCCACCCAGCTCCGCATGCCACGGATGAGGCGATCGCGTTCGGGCATCTGGGCGATCAGCTTGGCGACCCGCTTGCTCATCAGCCCGAAGTCGCCGGCATCGAGCGGGATCGGCCTTTCGGCGATCGCGTTGAAGAGCCTGTAAAACGAGGCGAAGCAGAACCGGAGCCAAAGCGGCTCCTTGCGGTTTTTCCGGACGCCGTAGACGACGTCGTAGCCTTGCTGGAAATGATCGAGGAAATCGACGATCAATTCCGGCGGGTCCTGAAGATCGGCATCGAGGAACACGACGGCATCCCCGCAGGCATGCTGCATGCCGGCGGTGATCGCGGCCTGGTGGCCGAAGTTCCTCGACAGTTGAACGAGCACCCACTGGAGATTCCCGTCGACCGGGAGGGCGCGGATGCTGCCGGGGGTGTCGTCCGTGCTACCGTCGTCGACGAAGACGGCTTCAAACTCCACATCCGACAGGCCAGACGTGACGCCGCGCAACCGGGACCAGAGTGCCGGGAGGTTTTCCGATTCATTGAGAACGGGAATGACGAGCGAAACAAGCATGCAAGCACCAAGGGGGCCCGATGGAGCGCGTCGCGGTTGCGGGGATCCTCGGTCGGTTTTCCTGGCAACATACCAGAAAAACGGTGTATTCTGAACGCCCACGTCCGGGCAGGGCCGATGGGCGGATGAGGGTTTTTTCACGGGAAGGGTGGTAGATGGAAAACTCGAGGGGACGCTGGACCAGGCCGCCATTGCGTGATCTCCTGGCGGTCGCGATCGTGGGTCTGATAGCGCTGCTGTGTTGGTGCGCCGCCAACAACACATGGACATGGCAGTCGTTGACCTACCCCACAACGTATCTCGACGATCCTGAACGGTCCGATTTCTTCTCCAACGCCGCCTACATCAAGGCCTCCGACAACTGGCTCGCCCTGCCATTCTTCTGGAAGACGGTGCCGGAGCTGGGGGCCCCCTACAACGGCAACTGGAACGACTTCCCCTCGCCCGATGAAGTCGTGCTGGGGATTCAGGCCGTTCTCGTCAAGTGCCTCGGGCTGTTCGCCGGTTTGAACGCGAGCTTCGCGCTGGCACACGTCCTGGCGGCAGCGGCCTTCTATCTCACCGCCCGGCTTTCGGCGTGCGACCGGCTGTGGTCATTCGTCGGTGGGCTCGCCTTCGGCGTGGCGCCGTACATCTTCGCCCAGTCGCCGCACCACATGCAGGTCGCGTATGTCTGGCCGGTGGCTTTTTTCCCGCTCGTGTGGCGGTGGTGTGCCTCGGACGCCTTCGATCCTTCGGCTGCGCCGCCCGGTCCGCGGCGGGCTCTCTGGCTGGCGATCGGCATCGCCTTCGTCTCGGGGGTCCACTTCGTCTACTACACCAACGTCCTCTGTCAGTTGGTGCTCGTCACCTCCCTGGTCCGGTGCTGGCAGCGGCGTTCTCTGGCCCCATTGCGGCCGGGCTTGGCCATCATCGTCGCCGCTGCCGCCGGTTTCGCGATCATGAACATCGACTCCTGGACCTACCGTCTCTCCCACGAGCCGAACGCTAACGCCTTCGTGCGTGAATACAAATGGCTCGAGTTGTACGGACTCAAGCTCAAGGATCTCTTCATCCCGCCGATGAACCACCGCGCCGACGTGTTCGCCTCGTTTTCAAAGGCGCACTGGCAGGCAGCGCCGCTGCTCGATGAACGGTCTTCGTATCTCGGGATCATCGGGATCGGGGCGTTTCTCTGGCTGTTGCTCACCGGCCTGCGGGCGATGGTCGAGCGCCGAGAGCGCGACGTCCCGCTCGAAGTCTGGCAGATCCTCTGGATCGTGCTCATGTTCACCACGGGCGGGCTGAATGCGATCATCGGATCGGCTGGAATTACGATGTTCCGTGCCGGCTGTCGCTACAGCGTTGTTATTCTCGTGATTTCGCTGCTCTGGGCAGCACGGCGGCTGACCGTCATCCAGGCGAGATCCGAGGAATCACACCCCGGAGAGGCAACGACATGGCAGTGGTATGCCGTCGCATCGGCGATCGGAATGATGGTGTTGTGGGACCAGGTTCCCCGCCCACCCACGGCCAAGGAGACCGCCTCGATCATCCGCCAGGTCGATGCTGACCGCGAGTTCACCGGGAAGATGGAAGCGGCGCTCCCCGCGGGAGCGATGATCTTGCAGTTGCCGATCATGGAGTATCCCGAGTCGCCGGCGCCGGGGGTTCCCCCGTACGACCATTTCCGTCCCTACCTTTACAGCACGAAGTTGCGGTATTCATTCGGATCCATGAAGGGGCGCCCGCGCGAAGCCTGGCAGAAAGAGATCAGCAAACGGTCACTCGAGGAGGCCGTTGCTGAAATCGAGAAGCGGGGCTTCGCGGCGATCTACATCAATCGCAACGGCTTCCCCGATCGGGCCCTGCCGATCGAGAAAGCGCTGCGGGCGATGGGTTACACCAGGCCGCCGATCGTGAGCGCCACCGGCGACCTCGTCTGCATCCCGCTCGAGAAGCCCTGATCGATCCGGTCGTGGAGGCGCGGCGGCGGGCCCCCTCCCGGATTGGTTCAAGGGGCTCCGCGGCCAGGGCGAGGCGCTAGCCGGGCGTGGGCTCTGAGCTCGAGGCTCCGCCCGGAAGCGTCGCTGCAGGTGAGAGGACCGGAGGTGATCCCCTGGCCGTCTCCCCCCGCGACGACGGCGAGCGCTTCGGCCAGCCGGTGCGCCGTCCAGCCGGCGGAATGGCAGGAGAGGAGCAGGGGGCCGGCTGCCGGCGCGGGAACGAGCCCGGCGAGATCGTCGAGGAGGAGAGGGAGATCGCGGTCGATGGCGAAGGCCTGCCCCTTCGGCCCGTGGCCCCAGGAGGGAGGATCGAGGACGACGCCGTCATACCGGCTGCCGCGCCGCAGCTCTCGCTGCACGAACACCCGCGCGTCTTCGCACACAAACCGGATCGGGGCGGCTGCGAGCCCTGAAGCTTCCGCATTCCGCCGGGCGAGCCCGATCGCCTGCCGGGAGGCGTCGACATGAACCACCTCGGCGCCGGCCGCGGCCAGCGCCAGCGTGGCCGCCCCGGAGTGGGCAAAGAGGGAGAGGATCCGCGCGCCGCGCGGGGTCACTCGTTCGAGCCAGATCCACTGCGGTGCCTGCTCGAGGAACAGCCCGGTCTGGCCGGAAGCGGCGGGGCGGACCTCGAGGTGGAGTGTCGTGGCACCGAGCGGGATCTCCACCCGCCAGGGATCGGGAAGCGGCCGGAACTGTCGCCAGCCACGGGGGAGCCCAGGCGCCTGATCCCCGGCCGAGATGCGGCTTTCCCCCTTCGCGCCACCGGTGTAGCTTAGAGCAGATTCGGCCCACAGGCCGGGGAGGCTGCGGGGGAGCCTCGCCTGGGGAAGGGGACGATCGACGAGGATGCCGGCGAGGCGTTCGAGCCGGCGCCCCCGACCGAAGTCAACGAGTGTCGCCGTTTCGTCGCCGGGGGAAGACGCGTGGGGGATGGCCATGATGCCTCCCAGGATACGTTCTGCCGCCTGTGATCCCAATTCATCGCCCGACTGTTCCCAGCCGGTTTGTTCTCAGAAGGAGTTGTCATCATGCATCGTCCGCTTCGTGGTTACCGGGTTCCGTTGCTGGCGGCAGCTATCCTCTTCGGAGGCGTCGCGGTGACGCCGGCCGCCGCTGATGCCCCGCTCCCTGCTGGCGCGGATCGTGGTGCTGATGAGGCGGTAGGGGCGCTCGTGGCGTTTCTCCAGAAGCCGGATGATGGAGACGGCGGTCGTCCGCGTGGGGAGGAGCACGACGGTGAGCGTCAGCACCGCGGTCGGGCAGGCCGAGGCGATCGGCCCCGTGCCGAAGGACACCGCC
>SIAG01000235.1 GCA_009691925.1 Planctomycetaceae bacterium | reverse complement strand
GAAGTCTTCCTCCCGGAGGGGGCCCGGGCCTCGGCCGGGATCGAAGTGGGAACGGTCACCCGGGAGGCTATGCACGACCACATCACCGTCCCGGGAAGGATCGACTACGACGCCCGCCGCCGCCTCGACTACGCTTCGCCAGTCGACGGCATCATCTCGCAGGTCTTCGCGCAGGTCCGCCAGCGCGTCTCCAAGGGGGATTCCCTCGCCGAGGTGTCGAGCCCCGCGGTGGGCATGGCCCGGGACGATGTCCGCCGCCGCGAGGATGACAAACAGATCGAGATCAAGGCCACGGAGTGGGCCACAACGATCGCCGACAACGTCGAGTCGCTCCTCGACACGCTCGCCCAAGAGCCCCCGCTGGCCGACGTCGAGGTGATGTTTAAGGATCGGATCCTGGGGATCAACCGGGAGAAGATCCTCGGGTCCTATTCGAAGCTTCTCCTCGTCGAGAAGGTCAACCGCAGCACCCAAGAGCTGGGAGACAGGGTGCTTTCCGGGCGGATCATCGAGGAACGGATGAGCAACCTCGAGGTGGCAAAAGCGAACTTCGACGCCGCCTGCGAGGAGGTCCTCTTCTCGACTCGGCAGGAGCGAGACCGGGCGCGCGCGAGCCTGGCCCAGGCCGACCGGCTCGTTGAGGTGTCGAAGGAACATCTCCGGACCCTCGTCGGCAGCCGGCTCGGCGCCGAGATCGCGGCGGTCGCCGAGGACGCCTCCGACAGCCCCGGAGACACCGGTTCGTTAAGCACCCTCGTGATGCGGACGCCGTTTGATGGGATTGTCGAGGATGTCTTCGTGGCCCGGGGGGAACGGGTCCAGGGGGGGGGTCCGATGTTCGTCGTCGCCGACACCTCGCTGCTGTGGGTGCGGGCCCAGATCCACGAGCGCGAGTGGACGGCCGTTGACGTCGTCCATGGGCAGGAGGTCAAGGTCAGCGTTCCGGGAGCCGAGCGCCACGAACTGGTGGCCCGCGTGCACCATGTCGGGGCGATCGTCGAGGCCGAATCGCGGAGCGTGTCGCTGGTCGCCGAGCTCGACAACGACGACGCCCATCTGAAGCCGGGGATGTTTGTGTGGGTCGATCTCCCGCAGGGGAGCGTGCGGGAGGCGATGGCCGTCCCTGCCGCCGCCGTCATGCGCCACGAAGGGGAGGCGTTTGTGTTCGAGCCGCTCACGGAGGGCCGCTATCGGCGCGTCGCCGTCACCACCGGCATCGACAACGGCGATCTCGTCGAGATCGTCACGGGCCTCCAAGAGGGGGAGCCGGTCGTCGTGGCCGGGGCATTCGTTCTGAAAAGCTTATGGCTCCTCGAGAAGGAAGACTAGCCGTCGGGCATCCCGGCTCGGGATCTGATCGAATGCCCTCCATGGGGCCCCCAACGGGCCGCCGGGCGGGCGGATTGCGGGGAGGACGGCAGTGCTTTCAGGCCTCATCGAATGGTCGTTGTCGAATCGGGCCCTCGTGCTCGCGATGTTCATTCTCATGTCGGTGGGGGGGCTCTACGCGGCCACGCAGATCCCCGTCGACGCCGTCCCCGACCTCGTCAATATCCAGGTCCAGATCGTCACCGAGGCGGGGACGATGTCGCCGCTGGAGGTGGAGCGGTACGTCACCTACCCGGTCGAACTGTCGATGAGCGGGTTGCCGCACGTCGAGGAGATCCGCAGCATCTCCCGGTTCGGGATCTCGCTGGTGACGATCGTCTTCCGCGAGGGGACCGACATCATGCTCGCCCGCCAATTCGTGGCGGAGCGCCTCCCCGAGGCGAAGGGGCGGATCGCGGTCGGCCATGGCGACCCGAAGCTCGGGACGTTGAGCACGGCCCTGGGGGAGATCCTCCAGTTCGAGGTTCGAGGCACCGGCCACGATCTCATGGAGCTGCGCAGCATCCTCGAATGGGACATCAGTCCGACGATGCGCGAGGTCTCGGGGGTCACCGACATCAACGCCCACGGCGGCTTTGCCAAGAGCTACCAGGTCGAGATCGACCCCGACCGGATGAGCTCCCAGGCAGTGACGCTCGGGGAGGTGCTCGCGGCCCTCGAACGCAACAACGAGAGCACCGGCGGGGGCTACATCGTCAAGAACGGCGAGCAGCGGTTCATCCGTGGCCAGGCCCTCCTCAAGGGCGTCGCCGACATCGAGCAGGTCGTCGTCCGCAGCCCGGCGGGGGGCGTGCCGGTGCTGATCCGCAACATCGGCCGCGTCTCCATCGGGCCCTTGACCCGGCAGGGGGCGGTGACGCGCGGCGGCCGTGGCGAGGTGGTGACGGGGATGGTGATGATGGTCCGGGGGGAAAACAGCCGCCGCGTCGTCGGGGCAGCGAAGGAGAAGCTCGAGGAGATCCGGCGGACGCTGCCGCCGGGGGTCGAGATCGACATCGTCTATGACCGCTCGGAGCTGATCGCGCGGACACTCGACACCGTGCTCCACAATTTGGCGGAGGGGGGGCTGCTGGTGATCGGCGTGCTCCTTGTCCTCCTCGGGAACGTCCGTGCCGGCTTGATCGTCTCCCTGGCGATCCCGCTGTCGATGCTGTTCGCGTCGAACCTGATGTGGGCGGCGGGGATCCCGGCGAGCCTCATGAGCCTAGGGGCGATCGACTTCGGGCTCGTCGTCGACAGCTCGGTGATCATGGTCGAGAACTGCGTTCGCCGGCTTGGGCTGGCGGCGCCGGGGGAATCGAAGCTGGCGATCGTCCGCGACGCCGCGATCGAGGTCCGTGGCCCGACGATGTTCGGCGAATTGATCATCGCGGTGGTCTACCTACCGATCCTGTTCCTCGAGGGGACGGAGGGGAAGCTCTTCCGGCCGATGGCCCTGACGGTGCTCTTCGCGCTCCTCGGCTCGCTCATCATCTCGCTGACCCTCATGCCGGTGCTGGCGGCGACGTTCCTCCGCCGCGAGCCGGAGCACGAGCCGCTGCTGATGCGCCTCTTCCACCGGGTCTACCGCCCCTTCGCCCGGTTCGCCGTCTGGCACCCGGTGTGGATCTCGTTCGGCGCGGCGGCGCTGGTGGCGGCGACGATCCCCGTCGCGATGCGGCTCGGGGCGGAGTTCATGCCCAGGCTCGACGAGGGGGATCTGCTCGTCGAGGTGGTGCGCCTGCCGAGCGCGACCCTTGAGGATTCGGTGGCGATCACGACCCGGATCGAGAAGGTGCTGGAGGAGTTCCCCGAGGTCCGGACGGTGTTCTGCAAGACGGGGCGGCCGGAGATCGCCAACGACGTCATGGGGGTGCAGCAGACCGACGTCTGGGTGATGCTCAAGCCGCGCCGGATGTGGCCGGCCGAGGTGTCGCGCGACGAGCTTGTGAAGAGGATGTCGGATGCCCTCACGGAGGCGGTCCCGGGAGCGAACTTCGGCTTCAGCCAGCCGATCGAGATGCGTGTCGATGAGCTCGTCGCCGGGGTGAAGTCGGACGTCGCCGTGCTCATCTATGGCGACGACCTCGACACGCTCGGCAACCTGGGGAAGCGGATCGAGCGGTTGCTCCGCGGCATCCGCGGGGCGGAAGACGTGCGGGCCGACTGGCAGGCCAACGTCCCCACCACGCGGATCGATGTCCGCCCCGAACAGCTCGCCCGCCACGGCATCGACGGCGCCGAGGTGATGCGGACGGTGTCGGCGATGGGGGGGATTCCGGCGGGGGTGATCTTCGAGGGGCGGCCGCGCTACCCGCTGATTTTGAAGTTCCCCCGCCAGTGGCGTGAGGACGCCGAGCTCATTCCGCAGATCCCTGTCGGCACGGCTGCCGGCCGGCCTGTGCCGCTGGGGGAGCTCGCCGATGTCATCAACGAGGAGACGCCCCCTTCGATCGAGCATGAAAACTCGCGGCGGCGGACGTACGTCTCGGCCAACGTCCGCGGCCGGGATGTCGCCGGCTTCGTCGCCGAAGCGCGGGTGGCGGTCGATCGGGAGGTGCGGCTGCCGACGGGCTACACGATCGCCTGGGGAGGCGACTTCGAGAACCTCGTGTCGGCCGGCCGGCGACTGGCGCTCATCACCCCGCTCGTGCTCGGCCTGATCGCCATGCTCCTCTACACGAGCTTTAAGTCGTTTCGTCTGGCGGCGCTGATCTTCTGCGCGGTGCCGGTCGCGGCCTCTGGCGGCGTGGCGGCGCTATGGCTGCGCGGGATGCCGTTCTCGATCGCGGCCGGAGTCGGGTTCGTCGCCCTGTTCGGCGTGGCGGTGCTCAACGGCCTGGTGTGGGTCAGCGGCGCGGAGCACGCCCGGCAGGAGGGCATGTCGCCGCGCGAGGCGAGCTTGTTGACCGCCGAGGTCCGCATCCGTCCGGTGCTCATGACGGCGCTGGTGGCGAGCCTAGGGTTTCTCCCGATGGCGATGGCAACCAGCGCCGGGGCCGAGATCCAACGTCCCCTCGCGACGGTCGTGATCGGGGGTATCGTTACGAGCACGCTCCTGACGGCGCTGGTCATCCCAGCGATCTATCCCTGGTTCGTCCCCCGGTTCGAGCCGACTTCGCCGCCGGATGTCGCCGGCGATCGCCACGCGGGGTAAAACGATGCTCGCGGAAGGCTCGGCCCGCCCGTGGCGGCGGCCCCGTCCTTGCCCGTTCCCCCCTCCAGCCCGTTTCCCAGGTTGACCCCCATGACGCTCTCCGAGTTCCAGTCGCTCATCCGGCGGATGTACCACGACAAGGATGCTGCCCGGGGGGTCGAGGGGACCTTCATGTGGCTCAGCGAGGAGATCGGCGAGCTCGCCACGGCGCTCCGCAGCGGCACCAAGGAGGAGATCGCCCTGGAGTTCGCCGACGTCCTCGCCTGGCTCGTGACGATTGCCAACGTCGTCGATGTCGACCTCGACGAGGCGGTGAAACGCAAGTACGGCGGGGGGTGCCCGGGCTGCGGACGCCTGGCCTGCACCTGCCCCGATGCGGAGAAGCCGTGATGCGGCCTGCTGCTGAGGCTCGGCCGACTGCCGGTTTGCAGGTCCTCGCGCCGCGGCGTGGCGCCGTCGCGTCGGTGATGGTGTGGCTGGCACCCCTGGTAGCGTGCGCAGCGGTCACATCATCTCTCGCCGTCGGGGCCGAGGTCGGGGTGTGGGAGGGCGCGGTCGGGTTCGACGGCGTCTACAGGACCGGCTCCTGGACTCCACTGCTGATCACGCCGGCGACGGCCACACGCGTCTGGGTCGAGGATCCCGATGGCGAGCTCGTCGGCTACCCGGCCGTGGGGGACACGACAGGGGAAGGGGCGGGCAATGCGCCGTGCCGGTTCCGCGTCCGCTTCGGCCGCCCGGCGGGGCGGGTGCTCGTCGAGGATGACCGCGGGGCCCAGGTCCCCCTCCGCCTGCCGGTACCGCTGGAATCGACCGATGAGGTCCTGCTCGTGATCGGGGATCTGCCGAGCGCGGTACGCGCCGCCGGGTTGTTGAAGCGGGAGGATGGCGAGCGGATCCGCGTCGTCGCACTCCCCGATGCTACGGGGCTGGGGCCAACAGATCTCGATCTCGACGGGGCCGACGCGATCGTCGTCTGTGGCTCGGCTGTGACAAGCGCGCCCTCGGCTGCCCTCGCCGGTGTCGATGCGTGGGTCCGACGCGGCGGGAGGCTCGTGTTCCTGGCGGGAGCGTCGGCGGCTCCACCGGGCCTGTCGGAGGGGCCGGCGGCGGCCTGGTTGCCGGGGCCCGCGGGGCGGGGAGGGCGCGTGGTGCGGATGGTGCCGCTGCGCCGCTGGGCCGCGCTCGAAACCTATTCCAAGGCGGGGCGACCGCTCGATCGCAATGCCCTCGGCGGACTCGAGGTGCCCCTCTTCGAGGATCCGGGGAATATCGATGGGGCGATCGAGGCCTGGGAAGGGAACGCCCCCACCGATCTTCCCCTCGTCGTCCGCCGGGCCCATGGTTTCGGCACGGTCACCTGGGCGGGGATCGATCTCGACCGGGGGGCCTTCCGCAATTGGCAGGGGACCGACTCGCTCCTCGTCGAGCTCCTCGGCGGGCGGTCGGGGAAGGGGGGGAGATCCGCGGAAGTCAACCGCCAATCGCTCGACCTCGGCGGGCAGCTGCGGATGGCGGTCGATCGGTTCGATGGTGTCCGCCCCGTGCCCTTCGAATGGATCGCCGGTCTGGCCCTGCTTTACGTCGCCTGCCTCTATCCGCTGGAGTGGTGGCTGGTGTCGCGTGGGGGGAGGCCTGGCCTGGCGTGGATCACGCTGCCGACGGTCGTGCTTCTCTTTGCCGGGCTGGTGTGGTGGACCGCGGATCGATGGAAGGGGGCGGAATGGCGAGTCCGTCGGGCCGATGTTGTCGATCTCGACGTGGCGGGGCGGATCGCCCGCGGGACATCCGTTTTCGGGATCTGGTCGCCGGCGAACGCCGTGGTCGACCTCGGCGCGGTCCCGTCGACCGCCGGGCTCGTCGCCGCTGACCGGACGGCGGTCGTCAGTTGGTACGGGGCCGGAGGGCGGGGGATCGGTGCGGTCGACTGTCCGACGGCGCATCCGTCTCTGGCGAGCGTTCCCTACCTTTCGGCCGCGGGGCTCACCGGCCTCGATCGGGTCCCGGTGGCGGCGTCATCGAGCCGGTTGTTCGAGGCGGAGTGGATCGCTCCGCTCAGCGAATTGCCGGTCGTCTCGACCCTTCGGCGGGACGCGCAGGGGACGTTGAGCGGCGTCCTCGAGAGCCGGCTCCCGTTCGCGCTTCAGGAGTGTTC
>SIAG01000234.1 GCA_009691925.1 Planctomycetaceae bacterium | reverse complement strand
AGACGCCCCGTTTCACCTCCTCGGCACGCTCTCGGAAATGCGTGTGGCACTGGGCCAGATCGCTCCAGGTATTGAGAACCGCGATCACGGGGCGGTCACGGAGCTCCTCGCCCGCGAATCCCATCTGCGCGATCCGGCTGCGGTGGCCGAAGCTCCGTAGATCATCCGGCGCGAACCAAGCCCGCGAACGGAGCTGCTCGGGCGACTTTGGCGTAGGAACGGGAGGAAAAAAAACCATCGGAATTGGCCCGGGGGACGACACCGGTATCGGACCAGGCAGTGTAGTCTTCCAGTCGCCCCTCCGGGAAACGGCTCCTTGCCTCCACTTGTGATCCTCACCGTCGCGATGCTGCTTTTCCTCGCCGCGAGTTGGCCGCTGAATTGAAGCCAGGCCTGATCAGCGGCCGGGCCTGCCACCACGACCACAGCCAAGCCGTGCCGCGCCCCTATTCGCTGGCTCCGCGTCAGACCAGCTCGCGGATCACCGTCCCGCCGTCGTCGGCGAGATACTGCGGGCGCCCCTGGTTGTCGGTGAGCGTTGTGCTCTGGACATCGATCCCGAGGTGGTGGAAGAGGGTGGCGTAGACATCACCGAATGTGACAGGGCGGGCAATCGCCTCGGCACCGATCCGGTCGGTAGCGCCGATCACCTGCCCATGCCGCATCCCGCCGCCGGCGAGGAAGGCGCAGTTGACCTGCGGCCAGTGGTCGCGGCCGACGATGTCGCTGATCTTCGGCGTCCGCCCGAACTCCCCCCACACCACCACGGCACAGTCGTCGGAGAGCCCGCGCTGGTGGAGATCCTCGACGAGCGCCGAGAGCGCCTGATCGAAGACGGGGAAATCCTCCGCCTCCCGCTTGAAGATCGAATTGCCCGGGCCGCCGTGCCAGTCCCACTTGCTGTAATTGAGCGTCACGACGCGAACTCCAGCCTCGATCAGGCGGCGGGCGACGAGCATGCTCTGGGGCACGCGCGGGGCGCCGTTTTCATCCATGAACACCGTCGGATCGCCGGAGCCATAGCGCTCGACAATACGCGGATCCTCTTTGGAGAGATCGAGGGCATCGGCCAGCTGCGACGACGTCAGCAACCCGAGGGCGCGCTCGGTGAAGACGTCCATCCCGCGCATATTCGTCGTCACGTCGACATCGCGGCGGAGCCGATCGACGCTTTTTAAGAGGCCGCGGCGATCGTGGAGCCGATCGAGCGAGATACCCTTGAGAACGAGCTCGTCGCGGGCCGGCCCCAACGGCCGAAACGGGGAGTGGGCAGCACCCGCAAACCCGGCCCCCGGCTCGTTGTAGGGCCCGTGCGTGCAGGGGTAGCAAAGGCTCACAAACGGCGGCGCGGTGGGGGTGGCGGCCCCGAGGAGGCTCGAGACCATCGATCCAAACTGCGGCCAGCCTCCGGCCGGCTTGGCCTTCCGCGTATCGCGGCCGTGGAACACCTGCGCCGCGTCGTGGTCGGCCTGATTGCCGACCAGCGAACGGATGAGGGTGTATTTGTCGGCGATTTTCGCGAGGTTTGGGAAGGCCTCGCAGATCTCGATCCCGGGGACATTCGTCTGCACCGGCCGCCAGGGCCCGGCAAACTCTTTCGGGGCCTGGGGCTTGAGGTCGAACATGTCCTGGTGAGGAGGCCCCCCCACGAGGTAGATCATGATCACCGATTTCGGGCTCGACCGGCGCCCCGCAGCCGCGTCGGCGGCGAGGATCGCGGGGAGCGACCAACCTCCCGCCACCTCCCCGCCAAGGGCCGCCAGCGACCCAATGCGGAGGAGGCTGCGGCGCGACAGGCCGTCGCAGAATTGCTCCGACCGTGGACCGGGCCCCCGTCGAGTTCCATATAGATTGAGCATCGCTTCCCCCCCACACTTCTCCCCACCTGGAACAAAAGCCTAACCGCGGCGGCGGCGTCCGGCCAGAGCATCAGAAGAGCCTCAAGCCTCGCCGCACAGGAGCCTGGCCAGCGGCGTTCCCGCGGAGAGCTTCATCGGCCGGCCCACCAGCGTCGCCACCTCCCGCGCGAAGTCGATGCCGAGGGCGGCCAGGACCGTCGCCGAGAGATCGGGGATCTCCACCGGATCGGCGGGCTGCTTTGCCACCCCCTCGGGATCGGTGCTGCCGATCACTTGGCCGGCGGCAATCCCCGCCCCCCCGAGCAGACAAGAAAACCCGTGGGGCCAATGGTCGCGGCCATCGAGCGGATTGATCGACGGCGTGCGGCCAAACTCCCCCATCACGAGCACGACCGTCGAATCGAGGAGGTCGCGGTCTTCCAGATCACCGACGAGCGCGGCCAGCGCCGGATCAAGGAGCCGTGCCTGGGCGGTGTGGCCGGCGAAGTTGCGGGCATGGGTGTCGAAGCCGGGAAGCGTGATCTCGACGCTTCTGACGCCCGCCTCGACAAGCCGGCGGGCGACGAGGCACCCGCGCCCGAAATCGCTGTCGCCGTAGAGCCCCTTCACCGCTTCCGATTCGCCGTCGAGGTCGAAGGCGGCGAGTTGCTCCGAGGTCATGAGCGTGAGGGCTTCGCGGAGCGTGTGCTCGTGGAACGTGCGCCGCACCGCTTCGCCACGACCGGTCTCAAACGACCGCGTCAGGCTGTCGAGCGCACGGAGCCGGCGGGCCTGACGGTCAGCCTCGACATGCGGGACGAGGTTTTGCCCTTTTTGTCCTGGCGCGAACACCCGGTAGGGATCAAGCTCGTTGCCGAGATAGCCGCCGCGCGAGGGGAACTCCGCTTCCCCCAGCGCGATGAAGCGGGGAAGCTCGAGGCCAGTCGCAGGAAGTTCGTGCGCAGCGATCGCCCCGAGGGCCGGATGGATGGCGTTCGGGTCGGGACGGTAGCCGGTCTTGACCGCGTACTGACCGCGTTCGTGGTCCCCCTCCTTCGACACCAGCGAGCGGACAAGGGCAAAGCGATCGAGAACCTCCGCGAGCCGGCGATAGTCGGCGGCGATCCGCACGCCGGGGATGACCGTGGAAATGTCTTGGGTCGGCCCTCCGGCGGCAGCACCGGGATGGGGATCGAAGGTCTCCAATTGGCTCGGGCCGCCGGCGAGCCAGACGACCAGGAGCGATCGGGGCCTCTCGACGCCGCGGCACCGAGCCGCGCGAGCCGGCAGCGCCGGCAGCGCAAACGACAGCCCGAGTGACGCTGCGGCGAGGAGTACGGAGCGCCGCCCGGTCGGCGCCGATGCGATCCCCTCGTACCGCGGCCCGACCGGTGTCCGCAAGCGTGTTGGCATCTCGAGCCTCAATGATTCCAGGAGAACTCGGGGCAGTTAAAGAGCGTCCACATCACATCCTCGAGCCCCCGCCCCTTCGTCTCCGCAAGGGTGAGCAGCGGTAGGAGCAATTCGCGTTCCTCTGACGCCGGACGGCGGGTGAGGGCGACAAGGAATGCCACCTCCAGCCGGGCGACATCGTCGCGGGCCATGCCGGCGATCCGCCCGGTCGCCGTGACCACGTTGGCCTCGACCATCTCCCGGGCGAGTTTGCCGTTCATTTGCACCAGCGCCTGCGGGATCGTCGCCGGGAGCGAGCCCCCCTGGGAATCGACCACCTGACCATACTCGCGGAGGAAATCGGTCTCCCGGAAGAATCGGATCGTCCGCGTGAGGACGTGGGAGTTACGTTCAATCGTCTGCAGAGACGTTGTCGCCCCCATCGCCCCGATCATCTGATCGGGGCTGAGCCGGGTGAGTGGAAAAGCCCCCCACGTGGCCGTCACCCTTTCGGCCCCCTCGGCAGACCCAAGATCGGGATGCGTCGACGCGAACCGGAATGCCTCCGTCGCGGCGATCACCCCGATCAGGCGGCGGAGGTCACGGCCATGTTCCCGGAAATCGTCGGCGAGGAGGTCGAGGAGGTCGTCGGGGCTCGACGCCGGACCGGGATCGGGGATGTCGTCGACCGGCTCGTGCCAGGCCTTGCCGAAAAGAATGCTCCACATCCGATTGGCAATCGCCCGATCGAAGCGCCGATTGTCGGCGTGAATCACCCACGCGGCAAGGTTCTCGCGGTGCGTGCCACCAGAGCCGAGCCACTCCGCCCCGAACGGCACCCGGGGAGGCACGTTCCGCCCCGCTCCGGTCATCGCAGTCGCCAGCGCCGCCACCGACGTGCGGTCGATCCGGTGGACGCGCGCGGGGTCATCCTCGACGCCGACCGGCGAGAGCTTCGCCTGGGCGAAGCTGGCGGCCAATCCCTCGAACTCCCCCTGCTTCCAGGCTGCAAACGGATGATCGTGGCACTGGGCACAGTCGAGCCGCGCCCCGAGGAACACCCGCGACACCCGGCCGGCGAGTTTGTCGGCATCGATGACGCCGTTGGCCGCCGCCTGGGTGATGAAGTTCACCGCCGGGGTGTCGGTCCACAGACCACGGGCGGAGACCATGTCGCGCACCGTTTGGTCCCAGGGGCGGTTGGCTCCGATCTGATCGGCAAGCCACGTCGTAAAGCGGTCGCGGCGAAAGACGATGAACTCTCCTTTCTCTTCCCCCACCAAGGGCGAGGCCAGACGGCGGGCAAGCGCCTCGGCCGACCGAGGGTCGCTAAGGAGAGTCGCCAGTGCCCGATCGACCGCGCCTGGCTCGGTGTCGGCCTCGAAGCGGCGGATCTCCTCGAGCGACGGGATCGTTCCTGCGAGCGCCAGCCACAGCCGGCGGAGGATCGTGAGATTGTCGGCAGCGGCCGCCGCTTCGACCCCAGCGGCAAGTCGGCTTGCGGCGAGGAGCCGATCGATCGCCACGACGGTGGCATCGGTCGACAGCGTTGCCCCGGCTGATCGGCTTGTCTCGCTCGACGCGGCTTGCGCCCGACGCCGGACAGCGACTGGATCGCGGGCCGCCGCACCGACGAGGGCGACGAGCACCACCACCGCGATGGCCGGAAACGTCCACCGCGGCAGTTGGAATCGGCGGAATCTTTGTTCGGTCATAGCACTCTCCTCCTTTCATACTATCCCCCGGAGGCTTTCCACGCAGCACGAGATCGGCATCTCACCGCGGGGAGGGGGCCGCGCTCGGACGGGCGCGGTCAGGCTATGCTCTCCCCAGATGGGCACCATCCGGCGGAGGCGTGACGTGGCGACGGCAGTGGAAACTTTGGTCTCGCCAGCCGCATTCGGCACACTTGCCCCCTGTCCCTCCCCCTGGCATCATCCGTTCCGCGCGACTGGATGGCTGGTCACCGTCGGCGTAGGGCTAGCGAGCCTCCTCCTCCTGTTGGCGATCCTGGCGGCGATCCCGATCGTCAACCTCCTTGCCCTGGGAACGATGCTCGAGGCCGAGGGGCGCGTCGTCCGCTCCGGTCGGCTCCGCGACGGCATCCCGTTCGCGGGCGCCCTCCCCCGCCTCGGCGGGATCGTGATCGGCACCTGGCTCTGGCTGCTCCTCATCCGTCTGGTCACGCAGGCCGCTGCCGATGCCGCCCTTGTCGATTCGGAAGGGCCGTCGGCGCGGACCTGGGCCGCGGTCCGCGTGGCCGCGTGTCTCCTTGTCGGCTTCCATCTCGTCGCGGTGTTGTTCTCCGGCGGACGTTTCTCCTCCTTCTTTAGGCCGGTGCAAAATGGCCGCCGGCTTCTCAGTGCCATCCGCGCCGGCACCGCCTGGACGACCGCCTCGGAGGCCCTCGCGGAGGTCATCGACGCCATCCGTCCAGGGAAGCTCTTCTCTCTAGGGTTGCGCGGATTCCTCGGCGCGTTCCTCTGGCTCCTCGTCCCCACGATCCTTCTTTTAGTGCTTCGCGACACGACAAAGCCCGGCCAGGTTCTCGTCACGCTCCTCGGCGGCATCCTCTTGGCCATCGTCCTCGCCTGGGTGCCCTTTCTCCAGGCACGCTTCGCTGCCGAACAGCGTCTCGCCGTGTTCAGCGACCTGGGCGCGGTCCGCGAGTTGTGGCGCCGGGCGCCGGTTGTAATGCTCCTGGCGCTGGTGATCCTCTACGGCCTCTCGCTCCCCCTCTACCTGTTCAAGATCGTGGCAACGCCGCGGGATGCCGTCCTCTTCCTGACGCCGATCTTCATCCTCACAATCTACCCCGCGCGCCTGGCGGTTGGCTGGGCCACCCACCGCGCCCAGGCGCGCCCCGCGCGCCGCTGGCTCCTCCTCCGCTGGCCGGTAACGGCGATTCTCCTGCCGTTGCTTGGGCTCTACGTGTTCCTTCTTTTTTTCACTCCGGCGATCGACGCCTTCGGCCGCCGCGCCCTCTTCGACCACCACGCCCTCCTCATCCCCACGCCGTTTTGAGCGACGTCGGGCGAAGGAGGAGCCTGCCGTTGACCGGCCGGTCACCAAGGGAAGAGCGTCCGTACGAAAAGATAGAGGAGCGCGGCCGCCGTGATCAGCACCCACCACGGCCGTCGTGGGGCCGGCATGTCGGCCCCGCCGAGCGCGTTGCCGCAGGCCGGGCAGCGGGGGGCGTCCTCCCAGATCTCCGCCTTACAGAAAGGGCAGGGGATCGTCGGCTCGTCGTCGTTATCGACGGCCGAATCGCCCGCGTCGTTACAAGCGTCGCCATCCTCCCCGAACTCATCATCGGCATCGAAGTCGTCGGCGTGGCGGGGCATGGCTCGTGCGGTGGAATTGGTGGTGGTCGGGGTGGAAGTCAGCGACGGTCGTCGTCGGCGGCACCGTACGTCGGCAGGTGGCGGTAGGGAACCTCGAGCGCGAGGAGGTGGAGGGCCGT
>SIAG01000233.1 GCA_009691925.1 Planctomycetaceae bacterium | reverse complement strand
ATCGGGAGGAGATCGCTAAAGATGATCGCCGCATCGACCCCCAGCCTGTCCACCGTCGAGAGCATCACCTCGGCCGCCAGGCTCGGCGTCTTGCACAGCTCCATGAATCCGACGCGCCCCCGCACTTGGCGGTATTCGGGGAGGTAGCGCCCGGCTTGTCGCATCAGCCAAATCGGCGTCCGCGGCACCGGTTCCCGCCGACAGGCCCGGAGGAAGAGGGAATCGTCCCAGGGGCGGGGAGACGGGGGGGCAGCGGGGGGCAGGGAAATGGCCATTTGCGAAGTATAGCCGGGCGAGATGAGGGGAACCGGCACGGGGCCATCGGCGGCGGCCGGCGGTGAACTAGAATGGGGAGGTTCCCTACCCCCCGGGCCCCGCCGATGGCCGAAATCGTCTCCCGCATCTCGGTCGTCTGTTTCGCTGCCAGCTACGCCGTGGCGCTGGCGTGCGAGGGATCGCGCCTCCTCTTCCGCTCCGGCATCCGCGGGGCGGTGATGGTTGGGTTCGCGGCTGCCGGGGTGCTCGCCCACACGCTCTTCCTCGGCTGGCGGGCAGCGAACGAACCGGCCGTCCCGCTGTCGAGCGCCTACGACTGGTATCTGCTCGCCGCCTGGCTCCTCGCCTGCGGATCGCTCTGGCTGACGGTCGCCAACCCGCGGACGCCGACGGGGCTGTTCATGCTCCCCCTCGTTCTCTCACTCCTCGGGGCGGCCGAGATGTCCAGCCGCGCCCCCTTCCCCCAGAGCCCCGCTACGCAGGTCTGGGGGGCGATCCACGGCAGCTTCAACCTCGCCGCGAGCGTCGCCGTCGCCTTCGGCGCGATTGCCGGGATGATGTGGCTCATCCAGGCCGGCCGACTGGCCCGCAAGCAGGCTCCGGCCCAGGGCTTCCGGATGCCGAGCCTGGAGAAGCTCGCTCGCTTCACTGGGCGTTCGGCGACGATCGCCGCCTGGGCGGCCGCTGCCGGCTTCGCCTCCGGCATCGTGCTCAATGCCGTCACTAGCCAGCAGGGGCTGCTCGAATCGATTCCCTGGAACGATCCGGTCATCCTCCGGATGGGCGCACTTGTGGCCTGGCTCGTCACCGCCGCTCTTCTCGAACGTGCCGCCTCCCGGCGCCCCGACGGACCGCGGACCATCGCCCTCCTCTCGCTGGTCAGCCTCGGCGTGCTCACGCTCTCGATCCTCTGGGGGTTGTTCGGCGCCAGCCGTCACGGCGTGCCTCCTCGGCAAACCGGGCCGCTCCCGATACCTGCCGCCGAACAGATGATGCTGACGGTGGCCCTGCCGACCGCTCCCACGCCGCGTCCGGGGGTGATCCGATGACGCTCGCCTTTGTGGGGGGATCGCACCGCACGGTGCCGATGGAGCTGCGGGAACGGCTGGCTTTCTCCGCCGAACAGGCCGCCGTAGCGCTGCGCCGTTTCCGGCAGCGTTTTCCCGGCCGCGAGGGGGTCCTCCTCTCCACCTGCAACCGCGTCGAGCTGTACGCCGCCAGCGAGCACGATTCGGAGCCCCCCGCCCCGCGGCAGCTTGTCGACTTCCTCGCCGAGTGCCGGGGGATCGACGCGGCGCTCCTGGCGCCAGTGCTCGCCGGCGAGAACGACCAGGCTGCCGTCCACCATCTCTTCAGCGTCGCCTCCGGCCTCGACAGCATGGTCCTGGGGGAGCCGCAAATCGTCGCCCAGGTGAAGCAGGCCTGGGCCCTGGCCCAGGAGGAGCAGACCGCCGGCCCCCTCACCGGCGGCATGTTCCAGGCGGCCCTGCGGACAGCGAAGCGCGTGGCCACCGAGACGGCCATCGGCCGCGAGCGGCTCTCGATCCCCAGCATCGCCGTGGCCGATTTCGCCCGTGGGGTGTTCGAACGTTTTGATGACAAGCGGGTGCTCCTCGTCGGCGCTGGCAAGATGGCCCACGAGACGCTCCGCTACCTTCGCGACGCCGGCGCCCGCGACGTCGTCATCGTCAATCGTTCGATGGCCCGCGGCGAGGATCTCGCCGCCCGGCTGGGGGCCCGGGCCGCCCGGTTCAGCGATCTCCTCGACGAGCTGGTGCGCGCCGACCTCGTCGTCAGCACGACCGGCGCCACCGAACCGGTGGTGACGCTCGACCTGTTCGCCGCCGCGGAGCGGCGGCGCGGCGGTCGCTCCCTCCTCGTTCTCGATCTGGCGATGCCCCGTGATTTCGACCCCCGGATCGGCGCCCGCCCCGGCGTATGGCTCTACTCGATCGACGATCTCGGTGCCGCCTGCGACGCCAACCGGAAGACACGGCAGCGGGAGATGCCGGGGGCCCTGGCGATCGTGGAGGAGGAGGCGCAGCGCTTCATGGGGGATCTCCACCACCGCTCGTCGGCCCCGGTCATCGAGCAGCTGCGGGCCGGCTGGACGGAGACAGGGGAAAGCGAGCTCGACCGTCTCTTCCGCCGCCTCCCCGGGCTCGACGACACGGCCCGCGCCGAGATCCGCCAGTCGTTCCAGCGCTACGCCGCCAAGCTCCTCCATTCGCCGCTGACGAGCCTGCGGAAAGAGAGCCACGCCGGCCCCCCGCACGGCCTCCTCGACGCCCTCCGGCGGCTCTTCGACCTGAAAGACTGACGGCTCGTTAGCGGGCCGCGCCCGGCTCGGCCTTCGTGTAGGCCAGAGCCATCAGCGCGTAGGCGGTGACGAGATTCGGGTCGTTTTCCATCCACCGGGCATTCGCGTTGACCCACGAGCCGTCCGGCTGCTGGCGGGCAACGACAGCGTCGGCCAGTTCCCCGCGCCACGCATGGGCCTTTCCCTTGGCGTCGGTGAAGGTCTCGTCGCCGAGGACATCGAGGGCCTTGCCCATCGTGTGATAGTAGTAATAAAGGCCGCTGTCCCCCATGCCGGGGTTCTCGTCGAAGGTGTAGTGCTTCGCGAGCCATTCCAGCGCCGCTTTGACGCGCGGATCTTCTTTTTCGAGGCCGGCGAAGATCATGCTCTTGAGGCCGGCGTACGTCATCGACGCATAGCTCCGCAGGCCCCCTTCGGGCGTCTTGCCGGCCATGCTCTCACCGCCGTTGGCGGGGGTGTAGTAGAAGCCGCCATCGGGGTTTTTCTCGGGATGGGGCTGATCGTTGTGCGGCCCGGGGAGATTTTGCGACCGCGACACGAACAGGAGGGCGCGCTGGATGGCGGGGTCGTCGGCGTCGGCGCCGGCGTTCCGCAGCGCCTCGATGAGGAAGGCGGTGTTGGAAAGGTCGGGGCGCCCCTTGCTGCCGTAGCCCGCGCCGCCGTAATTGACGTCAGCGGGCGTGAGCCCCTCCGATTCGTCCCACTGCAGCCCCTTGAGGAAGGCCTCGGCTCCCTCGATCTCTTTGTCGAACCGGCCATCCTTGTTGCAGGCGGCCAGCGCCAACAGCGCGATCGCCGTCTCGTAGTTGCCGATCGCCGACTCGGGCGTATGGATCCCGCCGGTGTCGCGGCGAAATCCGAGCAGATAGTCGAGCCCCTTGCGCACCACTGGGGCATCGACCGGCGTGCCGCTCTTGGCCAGCCCCGCGATCACCAGCGCCGTCACTGCCGGGCCGGCAGCCGGTGAGAAACTGCCGTCGGCAGCCTGCCCCTTGTCGGCGAGGAACTTCTCCCCCCGGGCGATCGCTTCCCTGACCGCAGCGGCGTCGGCGGCCAAGCCCGGGCCGGCAGGAGCGATCACGACGCCAATCGCTGCCAGGGCACTGCAGCCGAGTTGGATCGAGAGGAATCGACGGCGGCGGAGCGAGGACGGCATGAGGAGGAGCTCCCGAAAGGCGAATATCGACGGAGGAACCGAAGGTCGTCTCCAAAGAATAGAATACTCGCCGGCCACGGCGGGAGAAACCGCCCCGGCGACAGTTTGGCGGCGGCTTAGCGATCGAGTGGAAGAGTATTCGCCAAGAGTTCCGCAGATTGAAAAACTCTCGCGGATGGGGAAGCTCAGCGGGCGCCGGCCGGCTCGCGATCGGCGGGCAGGCGCTGTTCCGGGCGGGCTAGCAGGCTACCGATCCACGGCTCCAGTTTGGTCATTGCCGCGACGGCTTCGAAGGCGCCGGTTCCCACGGTCAGGCGTGTGACGATGCCACCGTCAATCGGCTTGGTGGAGAGATGGATGGAGCCCGAGTCCTCATCGCTGTCGGTGCGGCTGGCCGCCTTCTCAGCGGCCACCTCCGCTTGCTGGCCAAACCCCATCGACGCCGCGTAGGCGAGAATCTGGTCGAGGGCCAGCTCAATCGCCAGCCCAGGCACCTCCTCATCGGAGACTGATCTGTTGGCCTGGCCGTTGGTGACGAGCAATTCCCCGAGCCGAGCGAGGACGTCGCCCCCATGAAGGATGAACGCATAGTCGGGGGTGACGGCGAGAGTCAGCTCGACTGCCGGGCCGACGATCCCGGCCACCGGTGTGGCGGAGACGTCGATCGTGACGGTGTGGAGGTTGGCCTTGCCGACCTTGCCGGTGTCGAACTTTGCCTTCACCTCCTTGGGCAACTTCGAGTTGCTCTGGAAAAGCTCCTTCACCAGCCGCTCGAGCTTCGGGCCATCGGCGACGTGGGCCCCGACGGTGATCATCGGGAGCTCGCCGGCGACGCTCGTGTCGACGGTGAGGGCGGCATCGAGGCCGCCGGCTTCGGCGATCACCTCGACAACACTGCGGACGACGGCGGAGACGATCCTCGATCGCTCGCCCTGCCCGTGCGGCAGGATGCCTTCAAGGATCGCGGGGAGTTGACGCTCCTGCGAGTCGCTGAGGGGCTGGACAGCATGGATCTTGATAGCCGGCCGGCCGCCGTCGCGAGTGGCGGCGGTGGCGACAGTCAAACCACTGGTCGAATTGGACGCCCGAGGACCCTTGACCAGGATCACCTTGTTTTCGAGTATCAGTGAGTTGTCCTGTGGATCGACAGCGATGCCGAACGAAAGTGTCTCGACGACGGAGAGGTTATCGAGAGCTGTAAAGAGGGCCTGAGCATAGAGGGGGGGGCCCTGAAAGGTCGGGTCCCCATCGGCGGCACGGCGAGCCCAACCGGCCGCGAGCGAGGCCTCGAATCTGACGACGAGCTTCGAGCGAAGGGACTCCGGCAACGCGGACGGGTGGATCTCGACAGCGATTGTGGAGTCCTCGGCAAGTGAATCGATGAGGCAGGCGGGATCGGCAATGCCAAGTGCCTTGCCAGGTTCGCCGATCACCGCCCAGCCGTCACGCCCGGAGACCTCGATTTCCTCACCGCTCGGCAGTTTGAAGCGGCGGAAATCACCATCGGTTTCCACCGGGCCTGTCGCCCCCTGGAACTCCGCGAGGAGCTTGTCGAGATCCGTGACCGGGACGATCGCATGGATTCCGATGACGCCGTCGCTCGCGGTGACAACGACGCCGATCGGCCGGTTCTCGTCGAGGCCGGTCAGCCCCTTGCCCTTCGTCGCGAGCAGGATGCCCGATTCAACGATCCCGGCCAGGCCCGCCTGGTCGATATGGTGCCCGAGCCAATCAAGATGTTGCTTCAGTTCGCCGTAGCTGTCGATGGCGACGACGGCGATTACCTCGCCGCCCGAACTCGACTGGGCGATGGCCGACGGCGGCAGAACGGCCAGGAAGGTGGCGACGGCCTGGACGGCAAGGAGACCAAGTAGGGCGATGAGAGCCGGGCGGATCATTGGTGCAACGTCAGCGGAATTTCTCGGGGAGCCTGATGCGGGGATTGGCCCGCAGCGCCTCGGCCGCCTCGGGAGAGAGCATTTCCAGGCCGTCGAGGACCAGGGCGCCTTCGCACGTTGCGAGCTTCCTGGCCGCGTCATCCGAGAGCGTCGTCACGCCGTCGAGGCCAAGCACCCCGAGGTGCTTGGCCAGTGCCGCGGCAATCTCCGGCGAGAGCGTCGTCAGGCCTTTCAGGCTCAGCGTGCCTTCATGCTTGGCAAGCGCCTCCGCGAGTTCCGGACAGAGTGTCGTCAGCGCATCAAGGCTCATTGGGCGTTTGTGCGACGCCAGCGCCGCGGCACCGTCGGCCGAGAGATCGCTCACGCCATCCAGGAGGAGCAAGCTCTCGTGGTTCGAAAGCGATGCGGCAACGTCCACCGAAAGCGTCGACAGGCCGCGGAGGCCCAGAGCGCCCACGCTATTTGCCAGCGCCGCGGCAACCTCGGGCGTGAGCACCGTCAGGCCGTTGAGGCCAAGAAAGTTCTCGTGTTTTGCGAGTTCCTCTGCAACCTCCGGAGAGAGCGTCGTCAGACCGTCGAGGCGCAGCGGGCCCTTGTGCCTGGCCAACGCTTTGGCCGCCTCCGGTAAGAGCGTCGTCACACCGTCCAGGATTAGCAGGCCGTCATGCTCTGCCAACGCCCGTGCAATGTCCACCGAAAGCGTCGTCAGGCCGCCCAGGCGCAGCGACCCCTCGTGCTTTGACAGCGCTGCCGCAACCCCCGGTGAGGTGATCGTCAGGCCGTTTAGAACCAGCGAGCCCTTCTGTGTTGCAAGCGCCCCTGCCGCTTCGTCGGAGAGAGCCGTCAGGTCATTGAGTATAAGTTGTTCCTTGTGCTGCGCCACCAAGGCTCCCGCTCGCGCGACGCTCAACTCCGCAGATTCATCCGTATTCACGCGTCGGCACGCCGGCAGAGCCACCGCCACGACTATCGCGACCACGATCCAGCGCATTGGACGCTCCCTGACGAGTATCAGACCTCAAAGCCCGTTGGACTCACCCCCGCGACCGCTTGCAACCCT
>SIAG01000232.1 GCA_009691925.1 Planctomycetaceae bacterium | reverse complement strand
GACCCGTCAGACCCGTCAGACCCGTCAGACCCGTCAGACCCGTCAGACCCGTCAGACCCGTCAGACCCGTCAGACCCGTCAGACCCGTCAGATCAAGGACCTTCCGAGACGAATCACGAAAAACCCCAGGGGAGTCCCCCCTGGGGTTTTTTTGGCTCTCCGACCGGCATCACCTCCCCGACCGGCAATCCCTGGGCATCCCCTGTCGATTTCCCTCTCCGGAATCCGAAGGCATACTGGATGGGAAGGGGAGAAGGCAGCTTCCGCGGCTGTCTCGGCGCTTCCCCTCGGATCCTCCTCGCCCCGGTTCCATCCCGGTATCAAAGGGTTTTGACATGGCCCGCTCGCTGACCGCTTTCTTCGGCCTCCTCACGCTCTCGTTGGCTGCCGTGGCGGCAGAGGCCCGCGACGCCGCAGCGCCGAAGCCACCTACCGGCCGCCCCGCCGTTGAGGTCCACGATGTGCTCGACGCCGAGACCGCCGGCCTCGTAACAGTCAAGTTCATCCCCAACGACTCGCGCTCGGCGCAGGTCCTCGTCACCAACAAATCCAACAAGCCGCTGACACTCAAGATGCCGGCGGCCTATGCCGGCGTGCCCGTCCTCGGCCAGATGGGAGGAATGGGTGGCATGGGTGGCGGCATGGGTGGCATGGGCGGTGGCATGGGCGGTGGCATGGGGGGAGGTCAGGCCATGGGTGGCGGAGGGATGGGCGGCATGGGTGGCGGGATGGGTGGCATGGGTGGCGGGATGGGCGGGATGGGGGGCGGGATGGGCGGCATGGGGGGCGGCATGGGCGGTGGCGCTTTCTCGGTGCCCCCGGAAAAAACCAAGGTTCTGAAGATCACCACCGTCTGCCTCGAGCATGGGAAGAAGGAGCCGTCGAGTCGGATGGCCTACAAGCTTGTGGCCCTCGACACCTTCTCCACCGATCCCAAGCTCCAGACGATCCTGGCGTCGCTGGGGCGTGGAGAGCTTTCGCAGAAGGTCGCCCAGGCGGCCACGTGGCACGTGGCCAACGGGCTGTCGTGGGACCAGCTGGCAGGGAAGAAGATCGATCGGCTCGGGCGTCCTGACGACGCGTGGTTTTCGCCAAACGAATTGCTGATGGCTCACCGCACGGTCGCCGTGGCCAGCGAGCGGGCGGCGGCCACGGTCGAAGCGGTGACGCCGAGCGCCAGCCAGGCTCTGGGCCGCTGAACCCAAGGCCGGGACCGGCACGGGCTCTCAGGGAGCACTGGAGTCGCTCTCCCCCCCAGCCCTCGTCGCCAATGCCCGCCAGTTCTCCTGGGTGATGTCGGCGGAAAAGCCGCGGACGCTGCCGTCCATCATTGCGGCGTTGACCAGTCCGGGGTGGTAGCTCCGGGCGGTGACGGCGGCCATCGTCGGCACGCTCGCTGACACCGCCTCCCGTTGGTTGTTCCAATCGCCGTCGACCTCGACGCCGTTGACCGTTACTCGGAACGTCGATCCAGGAGGAAAGGTGGCGGTGAAGCCGGATTGGTGAACACGGCCGTCCACCCATTCGGTGTGGCCGCTGTCGGCCTTCACCGTGCCTCCGCTGGGGATTCCGGCAGCCGTTGTGGGGGCGGCGCTGCGGGCGGCAGCGCTGTCGCGGCGGTAAGGGGTGTAGGCCCGGACTTCTGCGAAGGCGAGCGTGTGGGAGAGCCCGTCGAGAATGTCGGCGGAGCGAAGACGTCCGTTGACGACGAACGTTCCATCCCCGGTCTCTCCGGTGACGGGATCGAGCACGAGCCAGGTGCCGGCGTTCACGCCGTAATTGAGCGGGTAGTAGAGCGTGCTGCCGTCGACGCGCTGGCGATCGTTCTTCTCTGACGGGCAGAGCAGGGGAGCGATCCGCAGCGACGAGATCTGGGTGACCCCGTCGGCCAAGCGGGCGGCCGAGTAATCAACGCCGAGTTGTCGGGAGATTTCGGATCCAACGGCGACTTCCTCGACGTACGGGAGCAGTCTCGCCTGGGCCGACCAAGAACTCCCCGGCGTGGCCACGGTCCCCCCCCAGGTTCGGAGGGGGGGATAGCGGCGGGTTGCGCCCTCGTGATTGGCCAACGCCAAGGTCCATTGCTTGAGGTGATTTTGGCACTGCATCCGTCGGGCAGCTTCCCGGGCGGCCTGGACCGCAGGAAGGAGGAGGCCGACAAGGGTGCCGATGATGGCGATCACGACGAGCAGCTCCACCAGCGTGAAAGCGCCGCGATCCGGGGCTGTTTGCAGCCCCCCGCAGGCACCGCAGTCAGAGCTCTTCCCAAAGGCTTTCATGGTGTAAATATTTCTCCGAGATGATATTGAGACTCGTTCTCGATATCGAATTATCTCCTTCCTCTGGTTGGTGTCAACCTCCCGGGACCCGTGAGGGTCAAACAATTCTATGGTCAACTGCGTAGTTGGCGAGCGGATCGAAGCGCTGGCCGCGCATTTTGCCCGACCAGAGGAGAGGGCTTCGCGATGCCTCTGGGGGGGTGCGGCGGCTGGCCCGGGCGACTCGCCTCAGGCGCCGTCCCCCAAGCCCTATTCTTCGGAGTTTAGGCCCCTACACAATTGGCGACTTGTCTGTACAACGTGGTGATTGCATTGTTGGTGGGGATCTTCGGCGCATTTCGCCGGTCGCTCGAATCTGGAATTGGGCATCACGAGGAAAGTTCCATGGCAGCGCAGGAACGGGCGGTGAAGCGGGAGCACGGCGAGGTGATCGTCGAGGCCCGCAACTTGGCGAAGACCTACCGGGACTTCTGGGGCCGGAGCAAGAAAGTGGCCCTCAAGCCGCTCGACCTCGAGATCCGCCGCGGGGAGATCTTCGGCCTCCTCGGCCCCAACGGCTCCGGCAAGACGACGACGATGAAACTTCTTCTCGGGCTCATCTTCCCGACCTCGGGGGAGGCGTTCGTGTTCGGCAAGGACGCGACCGACGTCTCCAAGAACGAGCGGATCGGGTATCTGCCGGAGGAGTCGTACCTCTACAAGTTCCTCGACGCCGAGGAGACGCTCGATTTTTACGGCCGGCTCTTCGACATGCCCCCCGACGAGCGCAAACACCGCGCGGCGGCGCTCATCAAGCGCGTCGGCCTGGAGCGTGACCGCAAGCGGCAACTCCGCGAGTACTCCAAGGGAATGACACGGCGCATCGGGGTCGCCCAGGCCCTCATCAACGATCCCGAGCTCGTGATCCTCGACGAGCCGACCAGCGGTCTCGACCCAATCGGGACGCGCGAGATGAAGGACCTCATCGTCGAACTGCGGGAGAAGGGGAAGACGGTCATCATGTCGTCCCACCTCCTCGCCGATGTCGAGGATGTCTGTGACCGGATCGCGGTTCTCCACCAGGGGGAGCTAAAGGAGCTCGGCCGCGTCGATGATCTTCTGCGGGTGACTGACGTCACGCAGATCCGGGCCAAGGGGCTGTCGGCTGCGGCGACCGAGGAGATCCGTGAGGTGCTCCGGCGCCACGGCGGCGCGGACATCGAGATCGGCAATCCACGCACGACGCTCGAGGATCTGTTCCTCGACGTTGTCCGTGACACTGAGGCCCGGCCCGGTCGGCGGGCCCGTCAGGGGCAGGAGTAATCGGCTGGCTGAACGGTGGGTCGGCGTTGTGAACGCGATGGGTTGAGACGGTTTTCGGCTGGTTTTTCGTGGTAAACGGTTCCGGTGGGCGGTGACACGCAGCAGGGCAGCGGCATATGGTTCTAGAAGAGGCGATTCCGAGTTTCTGGCAGTGGATCGGGCCGGCGTTTCTCTGGTACCTGTTCGCGGCGAGTCTCCTCGCAGTGGTCGCCGCGGCGGGCGCCTGGCTTGTCCAGTCGGCCGTGTACGGGCCATTGCAGGCCGGTGACCGCGTCTACCGGGGGATCATCTCCGGGGTCAGGGACCTCGCCGGGATGTCCCGGCGGCGGATTTGGGCGCTGGCCAGGCTCGCGATCCAGGAAGCGGTGCGGCGCAATGTTCTCGTGGTCCTCGCGATGTTCGCGATCGTCGTGCTCTTCGGCGGCTGGTTCCTCGATCCGGCGAGCGTCAACCCCGGCAAGCTCTATCTCGGATTCATCCTCGGCGCGACGAACTTCCTCGTCTGCATGGTGACCTTGATCCTCTCCGTCTTCAGCCTCCCGGCCGACTTCAAGGCGAAGGCGATCCAGACGGTCACGACCAAGCCGGTGCGCACTGGAGAGGTGGTCCTCGGGCGGATGCTCGGGTTCTCCCTGGTCGGGACGGCGCTCTTGGCGGTGATGGCGGCGGTGGGCTGGGGATTCGTCGTGCGAAGCGTGCAGCATGGCCACGAACTGACGGCCGAGGATGTCATCGAGATCCGCTCCGAAGACGGCACCCTGACCGGGTACGAAGGGCGGACGAGCCTCGACCGCGGCCACCGTCACCGGTTCGAGTTGGCGGCCGACGGCACGGGACGCACCGATCACATCCAGGGGCACCGCCACGACATTGAGGCGATCACCTCGGGCGGTTCGACGACCTACCGTGTCACCCCCCCACTCGGCCTCCTTGAGGCCCGCAAGCCGCTCCGTGGCTCGCTGAGGTTCCTCGACCGTCAGGGGCAGCCCAGCGCGCGCGGGATCAGTGTCGGCGCCGAGTGGTCCTATCGACAGTACGTCGAGGGGGGCAAGCTGGCCGCGGCCATCTGGACCTTCGAAGGGGTCAGCAAGAACGACTTCCCCGACGGGCTGCCACTGGAAATGCTCGTCCGTGTCTTCCGGACCCACAAGGGGAACATCGAGAAGGGGATCGCTGGGAGTGTCCGCGTTCGCAACCCCTCCAGCGGCCTCCAGTCCGATCCGCGCTACTTCACCGCGAAAGAGTTCACGATCGACGAGTGGAAGGTGCCGCTGGGGCTCACCACGACGACGACCGACGGCGGCACGCGTCAGGTCGACCTCTACGCCGACATCGTCTCCGACGGGAAGGTGGAGGTGATCCTCCAGTGCCTCGAGCCGGGCCAGTATTTCGGCGTCGCCCAGGCTGACTTCTACCTCCGCAGCGGCAGCGGGTCTTTTGCCTGGAACTATTTCAAGAGCTGCCTCGGGATCTGGTTCTCGATGCTCCTCGTGACGGCCCTGGGGGTGATGTTCAGCACGTTTCTCGCCGGGCCGGTCGCCCTCCTCGCCACAATCTCCGTGATCATCGTCGGCCTGTTCCGCGAGTTCATCCAGCGGCTCTTCGAGAGCCAACTGTCGGGTGACTCGACGATCGCCCCCGGTGGAGGCCCGATTGAGTCGTTCTACCGGCTCGTGACTCAAACCGCGATCACGCTCGATCTCGAGCAGACCCCGTTCGTCGCGGCGATGAAGGGGATCGACACGGTGCTCATGGCCCCGATGCGGTTGGGGGCCGCGCTCTTCCCCTCGCTCTCCTCGCTCGGAACGGGGGACTTCGTCTCCAGCGGGTTCGACATCCCACTCGATCTCATCCTGGCGAATTCCGCCGAGACGTTCGGATACCTGCTGGCGTTCTTCATTATCGGTGCTTTGTGCCTGCGGGCACGGGAGGTGGCGTCATGAATCGTCAGTCGCTCCATGCGGATGATCAGTCGGGCGGCGGGGATCGACAGCGGCGCGGGAGAGCCCCCAGCGGCCGCTCCTCATCGGGGCGTGGCTCTTGGTTCGGGTTGCGCCCGGCAACGCTCCTGGCGCTGGTTGGCATCGCCGCGCGCCTCGTGCCGCTCTCGGCCTTGAGCCAGCCAGCCGACTCAACGAGTGAAGGGGGGAAGCTCGCCCAGTTGCGGAAGAGATTCAAGCTCTCCCAGGCGTATCTCGGCGATGTCGATCCGACGAGCGAGACGATCCGTCTGGCGACGCTCGGGCTCAAGAACGTCGCTGTGACGCTCCTCTGGGACCGGGCCAACCACTACAAAAAGGTGGAAGACTGGACGAATCTCTCCGCCACCCTCGAGCAGATGACGAAACTCCAGCCGAACTTTTATTCCGTGTGGGACTTCCAGGCCCACAACCTCTCTTACAACATCTCGGTCGAGTTCGACGACTACCACGACCGCTATGCCTGGGTGATGAAGGGGATCGAGTTCCTCCGCCAGGGGATCGGCTACAACCAGCGTGAGCCGCGGCTGCAGGGGCGAATGGGCTGGTTCATCGGGCAGAAGATCGGCCGCGCCGACGAGAAGTTGCAATACCGGCGGCTGTTCAAGGCCGACGACGATTTCCACGAGCGTGACCGTCCGGGGCGGACGCTCCCGGAACGCGACAACTGGCTCGTCGGCAACGAGAAATACCACGTCGGCCAGCAACTCGCCGACTCGGGCGCCCCGCTACGGACGACCGCGCTGATCTTCCACAGCGAACCGATGATGACCATGATCAACTATGCCCGCGCCCTCGAGGACGACGGCGTGTTCGGCTCGGCCGCGCGGGCCGGCTGGGAGAAGGCCGGGAAGGAGATGCGCGATTTTGCCATCCGCGAGATCCCCACCACCTGGGACGTGCGGATACAACTCGGGCTCCGTGAGGAGGAATTGTCGCGCGCTTCGCGGATCAACGAAGAGCTCGAGACCCTCCTCCCGGGGCAATTCAAGGCGATGGAGGAGAAGCTCCAGGCGGCCCTTCCCCAGGAATTGAAGGACGCCACCGCCGTTCCCCCGATGGACCGCAACGACGCCCAGCAGCGGGCCGCCTACGCGGCGCAGGAACTGACGCGCGTCAGTTGGCCGATGGTTGCCCGGGAGTCACCGGCCGACGTC